>NZ_JBHTRI010000002.1:0-76666 GCF_042796085.1 Streptomyces sp. NPDC056452 | reverse complement strand
GGGGCCTATGCACCCGTTGGGGGCGGCCCCCCCCCTCTTGGTGGGGGCGGCCGCTCCGCCGGGGGGGGGGGGGGTTTTATTTTACACCTAAAAACCCCCCCCGCGATTCTGGAGCGGGATCCATCGGAGGGCGTTGTTTCACGTGAAACGTGAAACAACGCCCTCACTCCTTGATGTGGGCGCGCTGGAGCGCCAGGCTGACGTGTCGCCGGCGGAACATCGCTACCGAGACCAAGGCGTAGAGCACGGCCACGACGATCACCACGACAACGGACCGTCCATCAGCGGGAAGCGCGAGGGCGGACAGCGCCGCGGCAGCGACGAAGGCAACGTTGAACAACACGTCGTAGAGCGAGAAGATCCTGCCGCGGAACGAATCGTCGACCGACGTCTGCACTTCCGTGTCCGTCGCGATCTTTGTCCCCTGTGTCACGAGCCCGAGGACGAAGGCTGCCGCCAGCATCGGAGTCGGGGCGAACGGCAGTCCCAGCGCCGGCTCCAGGAGAGCCGCCGTACCCGCGCACACCGCCATCCAGCCGTACCGGCCGAGGCGCCCCACGGCCCACGGGGTGATCGCCGCGGCCACGAAGTAACCCGCGGCGGAGGCTCCCAGCGCAAGGCCGAGCAGTGTCAGTCCGTCGGACTCGCTGTCGGACCACGCGTAGCGGCACAGCATCAACACCATCACGGTCAGGGCCCCGTAGCAGAAGCGGATCACCGTTATGGCAGCCAGAGCGCGTGCGGCGTCCTTCCGCTCGGCCAGATGGCGCAACCCGGCGACGAGGCCGCGTGCGGTCGTGGTGAGGGCATCCCGCAGCCGCACGTGGTGCAGGTCCTCATCGGGCCCGAGGAGGCCGCGAGGAAGGGTCAGGGACGTGAGGGCCGAGAGGAGATAGAGGACCGCCCCCAACAGGATGACGGCGGCGTCGGACCCGTCTGTCAGTACTTTCATGGCCAGGGCGAGCCCTCCGCCGGCCGTTGCGGCCAGCGTTCCGGCCGTCGGGGAGAGGGAGTTGGCGACGACCAGCCGGTCGGTGTCGACGACGCGCGGGAGAGCCGCGGACAGCCCGGCCAGGACGAAGCGGTTGACCGCGGTGACGCAGAGGGCGGAAGCGTAGAACGCCCACGCGGGTACGGAGCTCAGGAGCAGCAGGGCCGTGCAGCAGGCCAGGGCGGCCCGCAGCAGATTTCCGTACAGGAACACCTGTCGGCGCGGCCAGCGGTCCAGCAGGACGCCGGCGAACGGGCCGATCAAGGAGTACGGCAGCAGCAGCACAGCCATGGCGGATGCGATGGCGCCCGGCGTCGTCTGACCCTCCGGGGAGAAGACGACGTATGTGGCGAGCGCGACCTGGTAGACGCCGTCAGCCGACTGCGAGAGAAGCCGCACGGCGAGAAGGCGACGGAAGTTCCGAAAGCGCAGGAGTACGCGTAGATCACGCACGACAGGCATGTGGGCAAGGGTCACACACGTTGGGGGTCCCCGGGCGGATTGCCCGGGGACCCCCAAGGTGTGGAGGGGACGGAGCGTTTCCGCTCGTCACCCTGGTGAGGCTGCAGCCGTGATCGGCCGGATCAGCGCTCGATGTCGCCGCTGATGAACTTCTCGACGTTCTCGCGGGCCTCGTCGTCGAAGTACTGGACCGGCGGGGACTTCATGAAGTACGAGGAAGCCGAGAGGATCGGGCCACCGATGCCGCGGTCCAGGGCGATCTTCGCTGCGCGCACGGCGTCGATGATGACGCCGGCGGAGTTCGGGGAGTCCCAGACCTCGAGCTTGTACTCCAGGTTCAGCGGAACGTCACCGAAGGCACGGCCCTCGAGGCGCACGTACGCCCACTTGCGGTCGTCCAGCCAGGCCACGTAGTCCGAGGGGCCGATGTGGACGTTGTCCGCACCGAGCTCGCGGTCACGGATCTGCGAGGTGACGGCCTGCGTCTTCGAGATCTTCTTGGACTCGAGGCGCTCACGCTCGAGCATGTTCTTGAAGTCCATGTTGCCGCCGACGTTCAGCTGCATCGTGCGGTCCAGGACGACGCCCCGGTCCTCGAACAGCTTCGCCATCACACGGTGCGTGATGGTGGCGCCGACCTGGGACTTGATGTCGTCGCCGACGATCGGGACACCGGCCTCGGTGAACTTGTCCGCCCACTCCTTGGTGCCGGCGATGAACACCGGGAGAGCGTTGACGAACGCGACCTTGGCGTCGATGGCGCACTGCGCGTAGAACTTCGCAGCAACCTCGGAGCCGACGGGCAGGTAGCAGACGAGGACGTCGACCTGCTTGTCCTTGAGGATCTGGACGATGTCGACCGGGGCCTCGGCGGACTCCTCGATCGTCTCGCGGTAGTACTTGCCCAGACCGTCGTGGGTGTGGCCACGCTGAACCGTCACGCCGGTGTTCGGCACGTCGGCGATCTTGATGGTGTTGTTCTCGCTGGCGCCGATGGCGTCCGAGAGGTCGAGGCCGACCTTCTTCGCGTCAACGTCGAAGGCGGCGACGAACTCGACGTCGCTCACGTGGTACTCGCCGAACTGAACGTGCATCAGACCGGGCACCTTGCCGGCCGGATCGGCGTCCTTGTAGTACTCGACGCCCTGCACCAGCGAGGCGGCGCAGTTGCCCACGCCGACGATGGCTACGCGAACCGAACCCATGCCGATTGCTCCCTGTGTTCTCAGTGTTCCCCGTGGAACCTTGCGGATCTGCGGGGACTTCACTTGGTGTCGTCGGACGGATCCGGCCGGGTGTTGTCCCGGTGCCGGGGCAGGCCGCCCGTCTCTCCTGATGTGTCGTGCTGAGCAGAGCCCTCGGGCGAGGATCGTCGCTGATCCCGTCCCGATCGCTCGCTCTCGATGAGCTCGTTCAGCCAGCGCACTTCGCGCTCCACGGACTCCATGCCGTGTCGCTGCAGCTCAAGTGTGTAGTCGTCGAGTCGTTCGCGGGTGCGGGCAAGGGAGGCGCGCATCTTCTCGAGGCGTTCCTCGAGCCTGCTGCGGCGTCCTTCGAGCACGCGCATCCGTACATCGCGCTCCGTCTGCCCGAAGAAGGCGAAGCGAGCGGCGAAGTGCTCGTCCTCCCACGCGTCCGGGCCGGTGTGCGAGAGCAGCTCCTCGAAGTGCTCCTTACCTTCCGCCGTCAACCGGTAGACGATTTTGGCGCGGCGACCCGTGAGCGAGGACGTGGGAGCGACCCCACGGCCGGCGACCGGCGGAAGATCCGGAGTACTTCCCGGCTCCTCGATCAACCAGCCGCTGGCAACCAGCGTCTTGAGACAGGGGTAGAGCGTGCCGTAGCTGAAGGCGCGGAAGATCCCCAACGACGTGTTGAGACGCTTGCGCAGCTCATACCCGTGCATCGGGGACTCGCGGAGCAGGCCGAGTACGGCGAATTCGAGGATGCCTGAGCGTCTGCTCACCTTCGCCTCCTCCTTCTCCGAGTGCTCCCGCGGAGCACTTGAGCCCACCTTATGCCGTGCTGATGTATCGACTCGATACATCAGCACGATAGATCGACGCGTGGTGTTCGACAAGGGGAGGCTCCGTGAGCGGCGTCACATCGACAATTCCTAGGGAGTGACTTGCGTTATTTGGGGTGAAGTTCGGCTCTAGGGGGTTTTTGACCCTGCGTAGTCTGTGCGGCATGCAGACCACCGGGAACCGTGTGACGCCGCCAAGCGTCAGTCATCGCGGACTGCCGGATGTACTGCGGATGAGCCTTCCGCAGGGCGCGTCCGTAATTCGGGGGGACCGGATCTCAACTGCCGCTTCCAGGCGCTCTTGCCTGCCCGAGGAGTAGTCGTTCGATGAGCGAGCACCGTCGCAAAACGCCGCAACCGCAAGGTGGAGGGCGTGCCGCGGCCAGACGAGCCGCCCAACAGCCTGCCGGACGCCGCAGCGAGTCGTCACGCAGAGCAACTTCAGCATCACCTTCCGACGCTTATGGCGAGGAAGCCTCCTACGGCGGCCGGGCCGAGGCCCGTCGCGCCGCCCAGCGCGGCGGCGGTGGCAGACGGCGCGGAGCCGGCGACACCGGTGGGTACGAAGGCCGTGGCCGGGGCCGGGCTGATGCCCGCTCCGGCAAGAAGCGCCTCATCGACTACCCGCGAGCCGGAAAGTACGGCGCACGCCGCTGGGTTCCGTCGTGGAAGCTTGTCTCCGGACTGACCCTGAGCTTCCTCGGCCTCATGATGGGCGCGGCCGGCATCGCCTACGCGCTGGTGGTTCCGCCGAACATCAAGGACGTCGCCACGGCGCAGAACAACGTCTACTACTGGGCCGACGACACCCCCATGGTCGCCACCGGCGGTTCCGTCAACCGGCAGTCGATCGGTTACGCGCAGATCCCCGTAGCGATGCGGAACGCCGTCATCTCCGCCGAGAACAAGTCGTTCGAGACCGACAGGGGCATCGACCCCATGGGTATCGGCCGCGCCGTCTACAACATGGCCCGGGGAGGTGACACCCAGGGTGGATCGACGATCACGCAGCAGTACGTGAAGAACTCCATGCTCTCCCAGGACCAGACGCTGAGCCGGAAGGTCAAGGAACTCTTCATCACGCTCAAGGTCGGCGAGACGGAGAGCAAGAAGAAGGTCATGGAGGGGTACCTCAACGTCTCCTACTACGGCCGGGGCGCGTCGGGGCTCCAGGCGGCGGCACGTGCGTACTACGACAAGGACGCCACGGATCTGAACGCGAGCGAATGCGCCTTCCTGGCGACCCTGCTCAAGGGGGCCACCTACTTCGACCCCGAGGGTGCTCCCGATATCGACCCGGTGCAGGCCACCAAGGAGAAGAACACGAAGCGCGCGAAGGAGCGCTGGAAGTGGATCCTCGACGAGGAGGTCAAGGACGGCCGGATGAGCCAGGCGGAGCGTGCCACGTACAAGACGTTCCCCATGCCGAACCCGCCGAGGAAGGACGCGAAGCTGGGCGGCCAGACGGGCTACCTGGTGGACCTCGCGACGAAGTACTTCCTCGCTAACAACGACCGGAACATCACCGAGCGGCAGCTGGCGCAGGGTGGGTACGAGATCCACACGACCTTCGACCAGGACAAGGTCAAGCAGCTCGTGACCGCCGTCGACAAGGTGTATGACGCCAAGATCGATGTGAAGAAGCGTCCTGACCTGGACTCGCACGTCCAGTTCGGCGGTGCGTCGGTGGACACCAAGACGGGCGCGATCCTCGCCACCTACGGCGGTCAGGACGCGACGAAGCACTACACCAACAACGCCGATGTGACGGGCGCCCAGGTCGGTTCGACCTTCAAGCCGTTCGTGCTCGCAGCGGCCATGGAGTACGGGAAGCGCGACCCGGAACTCGGTACGGACCAGAGCGCCTCGGAACGCACCCTGGTTTCACCGAAGAGCGTCTACAACGGCGACAACAAACTGAAGATCAAGAAGTACAACGGCGAGATCTGGCGGAACGAGAAGGGCGGTGAGTGGCTCCAGACCAACGACGGAGACCACAGCTACGGGCCCATCGACCTGCGAACCGCCATGCAGGAGTCCGCCAACTCCCCGTACGTCCAGCTCGGCATGGATGTCGGCACGGACAAGGTGAAGGACGCCGCGCTCGCCGCGGGGCTGCGTGACGACGACTACATGGCGGACGCGAACGTCCCCTCGTACTCCATCGGCACGTCTTCTCCGAGCGCCATCCGGATGGCCGGCGCGTATGCCACCTTCGCCACCAGCGGCCAGCAGCGCGACCCCTTCTCGGTCACCGAGGTCAAGCACAGGGGCGAGGTCATCTATCAGCACGAGACAGTGTCCAAGACGGCCTTCCCCAGCATCGTCGCGGACAACGTCACCGACGTCCTGAAGAACGTCGTCGAGAAGGGGACGGGAACACCTGCCCAGCTCCCCGACCGTGATGTGGCCGGGAAGACGGGAACCACGGACGGCAACAAGTCGGCCTGGTTCGTCGGCTACACCCCGCAGCTGTCGACCGCGGTGAGCATGTTCCGGATGGACGACAACGAGAAGAACAAGAACCGCAAGTTCCTGAAGATGTTCGGCACGGGCGGTGAGGAGAAGATCCACGGCGCCTCGTTCCCCGCGCAGATCTGGCACGACTACATGGCAGGCGCCACGAAGGGCATGGAGGTCAAGGACTTCCCGGAGCCGCAGCCGTACGGCGAGACGCTCTACGGTGGCGGCGCCGCCAGCCCCTCCCCGACGCCCAGCCCGACGCCTTCGCAGACGCCGTCCAGCGAACCGTCGAGTCCGTCGCCCACCCCGTCCCAGCCGTCCCCCACGCCCAGCAAGTCGTGCGGAACGTTCGACTGGGACTGCAACAACGGTGGCACCGACACCGGCACCACCGACGGCGGGGACAACACGGGTACGACCGACGGCAGTGCCAATACCGGTACGACCGACGGCGGTACCGATACCGGTACGACCGACGGCACGACAGACGGGTCGAACGGCAACGGGAACGGGAACAACGCGGCCGGCGGGTTCTTCGGCGGCGGCGGATAGCGCCACCGCTCGCCGGACCCCCGACGAGTGACCGTCGGACAAGCGTGACGAGGGCCGCCCGCACCTGCCAGGTGCCGGCGGCCCTCTCCGTGTCCCGGGGGCGGCACACGCCCCGCCCACAGCGCCGTACGGCAGGATGTGCGGCATGCCAAGCGCAGAAGACACGAGCGTGCACCAGGAGCGGCCCGTCGTTCGGCCCACGCAACAGGACGAGATCGCCGCGGCGGGCAGCGAGCTGATCGGCGGACCGGTGGGACGCTGGGCACGGCTCGGCGCCGGTCCGCTCACGCCGGTCCGCGTCATCGTGCTCGTGGCGATCGGAATGTTCGCGCTCGGCATGGTGCAGAAGCTGCCCTGCTACGACTGGGCCTGGTTCCGCGGAACCAGCTCGCAGTACACGCACGCGTGCTACTCCGACATTCCGCATCTCTACCTCGGACGTGGCTTCGCCGAGGGCCTCGTGCCGTACTTCGACCGGCTCAGCGGCGACATGGAGTACCTCGAGTACCCCGTCCTCACGGGCCTCTTCATGCAGGTCGCGTCCTGGCTGACGCTGACGCCCACCGGCGATCCCATGCAGCAGCGCGAGCAGATGTACTGGATGGTCAACGCGGGCATGCTGATGATCTGCGCCGTGATCATCGCCGTGTGCGTCGCGCGGACGCACCGGCGCCGCCCCTGGGACGGCCTGCTGGTCGCACTCGCACCGGCACTCGCGCTCACCGCGACGATCAACTGGGATCTGCTCGCCGTGGCACTGACGGCCGCCGCCATGCTCATGTGGTCCCGCGGACGGGCACTCGCCTTCGGGATCCTCATCGGCCTGGCGACGGCCGCCAAGCTCTATCCCGTGCTGCTTCTGGGACCCCTTCTCGTGCTGTGCTGGCGGGCCGGGAAATGGCGTGAGTTCGGGTCGGCGATGCTGGGCGCGGCGGGGGCCTGGCTGCTGGTGAACCTCCCCGTCATGGCGTACGCCCCCGAGGGGTGGAAGAAGTTCTACACGTTCAGCCAGGAGCGGCAGATCGACTACGGCTCGTTCTGGCTGATCATCACCCAGCGCACCGGCAGGCCCATCGACGTGGACACCGTGAACACGGCTTCGGTGCTGCTGATGATCCTGTTGTGTGCGGGAATCGCGGGGCTGGCGCTGACCGCCCGGCGCAGGCCCCGGTTCGCGCAGCTCGCGTTTCTGGTGGTCGCCGCCTTCATCCTGACGAACAAGGTCTACTCACCGCAGTACGTGCTCTGGCTGATCCCGCTGGCCGTGCTGGCCAGGCCGCGCTGGCGGGACTTCCTCGTCTGGCAGGCCTGCGAGGTCATGTACTTCCTGGGGATCTGGCTGTACCTCGCGTACACGACGAGCGGCGACAAGCACCAGGGGCTGCCGCAGGAGGGCTATCAGGTCGCGATCGCCCTGCATCTCCTCGGGACGCTGTACCTGTGCGCCATCGTGGTCCGCGACATCCTCCTGCCGGAGCGGGACACCGTGCGGCGCGACGGGTCGGACGATCCGTCGGGCGGGGTACTGGACGGGGCTCCGGACGCGGTCGCGTTCGGCCAGGCGGTCCACCATCACGGCCGGCACGCGGCACCCGCGGTCGAAGGACCGCGGGTGGAGTGGGGCACGACGGGCGGAGCGGCCGACTGAGCGGCCGCCGGACGCCCGCGAGCCCGGCCTGATCCGGGCGGAAGGGCGAAGGGCTTAACGGTCCACGAGGCGGTCGAACTGGGTGGTCGTGTGGCGCAGGTGAGCCACCAGTTCGTCACCGACCCTCGGCTCCTGGGCGTCCGAGGGGACGAACAGGATGGACACCTGCATGTGCGGCGGCTCGGCGAACCAGCGCTGCTTGCCCGCCCACACGAACGGCGACAGATTGCGGTTGACCGTGGCCAGCCCGGCCCGGGCGACACCCTTCGCACGCGGCATCACGCCGTGCAGGGCCTTGGGAGCTTCCAGGCCGACGCCGTGGGACGTACCCCCCGCCACGACCACCAGCCAGCCGTCCGAGGCGGCCTTCTGCTGGCGGTAGCCGAACCGGTCCCCCTTGACGACGCGCGTGACGTCGAGCACGGCACCGCGGTACTCCGTCGCCTCGTGGTCGCCGAGCCAGAGGCGCGTGCCGATGCGTGCGCGGAAGCGGGTCTGCGGGAACTGCTGCTGCAGCCGCGCCAGTTCCTCGGCCTTCAGATGGCTGACGAACATGGTGTGCAGAGGCAGCCGGGCCGCGCGCAGGCGGTCCATCCAGCCGATGACCTCCTCGACCGCGTCCGAACCGTCGGTGCGGTCCAGCGGCAGGTGCAGGGCGAAACCCTCGAGACGTACGTCCTCGATGGCCGCGTGCAGCTGCCCGAGCTCCTCCTCCTTCACACCGTGGCGCTTCATCGAGCTCATGCACTCGATGACGACCCGCGCGCCCACCAGGGCGTGGACACCGTCCACCGACGACACCGAGCGGATGACGCGGTCGGGCAGCGGTACGGGCTCCTCGCCCCGCCTGAAGGGCGTGAGGACGAGGAGGTCGCCGCTGAACCAGTCCTTGATACGGGCGGCTTCGTACGTGGTTCCGACAGCGAGCGTGTCGGAACCGAAACGGATCGCCTCGTCGGCGAGCCGCTCGTGTCCGAAGCCGTAGCCATTGCCCTTGCAGACAGGAACGAGACCGGGGAACTGGTCGAGGACGGACTTCTGGTGCGCCCGCCAGCGCGCGGTGTCGACGTAGAGGGAGAGCGCCATGGCCGGCCCGGAACCTTTCTGGTGGCTGCGGTGTATCAGAGGTATGCGGAGCTTAGTGAAGTGCCTTCGGGCAGTGTCAGCGGCGAGACATGTACATATCGAGCGCCTTGTGCAGCAGCTTGTTGAGGGGGAAGTCCCACTCACCGACGTACTCGACGGCTTCGCCGCCGGTGCCGACCTTGAACTGGATCAGGCCGAAGAGGTGGTCGGTCTCGTCCAGCGAATCGCTGATGCCGCGCAGGTCGTAGACGGTCGCGCCCATCGCGTAGGAGTCGCGGAGCATCCGCCACTGCATCGCGTTCGAGGGCCTGACCTCGCGGCCGATGTTGTCGGACGCGCCGTAGGAGTACCAGACGTGCCCGCCGACCACGAGCATGGTCGCGGCGGAAAGGTTGACCCCGTTGTGCCGGGCGAAGTACAGCCGCATGCGGTTCGGGTCCTCGGAGTTGAGCACCGTCCACATGCGCTGGAAGTACGACAGCGGGCGCGGCCGGAAGTGGTCACGCACTGCCGTGATCTCGTACAGCCGCTGCCACTCGGCGAGGTCCTCGTAGCCGCCCTGGACGACTTCGACGCCTGCCTTGTCGGCCTTCTTGATGTTGCGCCGCCAGAGCTGGTTGAAGCCCTTGAGGACATCTTCCAGAGAGCGGTTGGCCAGCGGCACCTGGAAGACGTAGCGAGGCTGGACGTCACCGAAGCCGGCGCCGCCGTCCTCGCCCTGCTGCCAGCCCATCTTGCGCAGACGGTCCGAGACCTCGAAGGCGCGGGGCTCGATGTGGCTGGCCTCGACGTCGCGCAGGCGCTTCACGTCCGGATCCTGGATACCGGACTTGATGGCGGCCGAGTCCCAGCGCCGGATGACGACGGGCGGGCCCATCTTCACGGAGAAGGCGCCCTGCTGCTTCAGATGGGCGAGCATCGGCTGGAGCCAGTCGTCCAGGTTCGGGGCGTACCAGTTGATGACCGGGCCCTCGGGAAGGTAGGCCAGGTAGCGCTTGATCTTGGGCAGCTGGCGGTACAGCACAAGACCGGCGCCGACCATCTCGCCGTTCTTGTCGAACCATCCCAGGTTCTCCGAGCGCCATTCGGTTTTCACATCCGCCCACGCCGGGACCTGGCAGTGACTGGCCGAAGGCAGGTTCTGGATGTACGCCAGATGCTGCTCTCGGCTGATGGTCCTCAGGGTCAGGCTCATGCGGGGCGCTCCTCGGCAGGTGTGTCCCCATCGGTCAGGGGCTCCGGCTCTCGCGCCGAAGCCTACTGTGACCGAGGAGTGCCCCGTCTGGACCCCGGGCGACCGGGAATGGTGCCCAGGGGGCACCCTCAGCTGATCACGCCGCCGAAGAGGCCGCCATGGGCCATGCCGAGGAAGAACCCGATCGCGGACGCGCCCAGACCCAGGATCAACGGGAACCGCTCACGCGTGGTCACCGAGACGTACTGTCCGTACGCGCCGGTCAGGATCCCGATCAGCCCGGCCCACGAGCTGATCAGATGCAGGTTGTGGAACATCGCCGTCACGAAGGCGAGAGCGCCGAGGACCAGAGTCACCACCACCAGCGTGTCCTGGAGGGGATGAGGTCTGCCGTCCGTGGCGAAGAGGGAGACGGACGGGCGGGGACGGGGTCGCACTGTCTGTGCCATGGAGAACCTCCTGGCCGGAAGGCGGTGCACTGTAGCGCCGCTCACAACCGATGTGTACAGATTGCGTCTCCTCGGCACCGGATTTCAACCGGAAGCCTGTCTGCGGGTACTCTGTACGGTCTGCACCGGTGTCTGCCCTGAGCCAGCACTGCAGCTCCCTCGAATTCGACGACGGGCGTTGTCAGTGGCGGCTGTTTTACTCGGAGACACTGTTGCTTACGCATCACGACCCTCCTGCCACGGAACGACCGTGGCCGCTGAGTCCAAAGGAGGTGGGTTCCACATGCGTCACTACGAGGTGATGGTCATCCTCGACCCCGATCTCGAGGAGCGAGCAGTCTCCCCGTTGATCGAGAACTTCCTCTCCGTTGTCCGTGAGGGCAACGGAAAGGTTGAGAAGGTCGACACCTGGGGCCGTCGTCGTCTCTCTTACGAGATCAAGAAGAAGCCTGAGGGCATCTACTCGGTCATCGACCTGCAGGCCGAGCCTGCAGTCGTCAAGGAGCTCGACCGACAGATGAACCTGAACGAGTCGGTCCTCCGGACCAAGGTCCTCCGCCCCGAGACCCACTGAGCTTCTAGCTCAGTGGTCATCGGGTTCGAGTAGCAGCAAGCAGCCAGAAGCAATCCCCGCCGAGAGGTTCACCCATGGCAGGCGAGACCGTCATCACGGTCGTCGGCAATCTCGTCGACGACCCCGAGCTGCGCTTCACCCCGTCCGGTGCGGCGGTCGCGAAGTTCCGTGTCGCGTCCACTCCCCGCATCTTCGACCGGCAGACCAATGAGTGGAAGGACGGCGAAGGCCTGTTCCTCACCTGCTCGGTCTGGCGTCAGGCGGCGGAGAACGTCGCGGAGTCGCTCCAGCGAGGCATGCGCGTCGTCGTGCAGGGCCGGTTGAAGCAGCGGTCCTACGAGGACCGTGAGGGCGTCAAGCGCACGGTCTACGAGCTGGATGTCGAGGAAGTCGGCCCCAGTCTCAAGAACGCCACGGCCAAGGTCACCAAGACCACTGGTCGCGGTGGTCAGGGCGGCGGCCAGGGTGGATACGGCGGCGGCGGCCAGCAGGGCGGCGGCAACTGGGGCGGCGGTTCCGGTGGCGGCGGCCAGCAGGGCGGCGGCGGTGCACCCGCCGACGACCCGTGGGCCACCAGCGCGCCGGCCGGCGGCCAGTCGGCCGGGGGCCAGCAGGGCGGCGGAGGTGGCTGGGGCGGAAGCTCCGGCGGCTCCGGCAGCTCCGGTGGTTCCGGCGGCGGCTACTCGGACGAGCCTCCCTTCTAGGGCTGCTCGTACCCCCACTTCTTGATCACACAGGAGAAACACAATGGCGAAGCCGCCTGTGCGCAAGCCTAAGAAGAAGGTCTGCGCATTCTGCAAGGACAAGACCCAGTACGTGGACTACAAGGACACGAACATGCTGCGGAAGTTCATTTCCGACCGTGGCAAGATCCGTGCCCGCCGCGTCACCGGCAACTGCACTCAGCACCAGCGTGACGTCGCCACGGCAGTCAAGAACAGCCGTGAGATGGCGCTGCTGCCCTACACGTCCACCGCGCGATAAGGGAAGGGTGACCGAATCATGAAGATCATCCTCACCCACGAGGTCACTGGCCTCGGTGCTGCCGGCGACGTCGTGGACGTCAAGGACGGGTACGCCCGTAACTACCTGGTTCCGCGGGGCTTTGCCATCCGCTGGACCAAGGGCGGCGAGAAGGACGTGGCGCAGATCCGCCGCGCCCGCAAGATCCACGAGATCTCGACGATCGAGCAGGCCAACGAGATCAAGGCCAAGCTCGAGGCCGTGAAGGTCCGTCTGGCTGTTCGCTCCGGCGACGCCGGCCGTCTCTTCGGCTCCGTCACCCCGGCCGACATCGCCACGGCGATCAAGTCTGCCGGTGGCCCGGACGTCGACAAGCGTCGCGTCGAGCTCGGCTCGCCGATCAAGACGCTCGGCGGATACCAGGTGTCCGTCCGTC
Source organism: Streptomyces sp. NPDC056452 (assembly GCF_042796085.1). Taxonomy (NCBI): domain Bacteria; kingdom Bacillati; phylum Actinomycetota; class Actinomycetes; order Kitasatosporales; family Streptomycetaceae; genus Streptomyces; species Streptomyces sp. NPDC056452. The sequence goes on along the minus strand of NZ_JBHTRI010000002.1, from coordinate 63,821 downwards.
TGCACCCCGAGGTTGCCGCGAAGCTCGGTATCGAGGTCGTTGCTGCCTAAGGGCACAGCTCATCTGAGCTAGGTGAAGGGCCGCACCCTGAGGGTGCGGCCCTTCGTCGTTTCACGTGAAACAGCGATCGGCGGCAGCAAGGCTCTCGCCGATTCCTCCGCCCCTGCTATTCCGCCGTCGCCCCGGCTCCGCTCAGCGAGTGGCGCCGTGACCCGCTCAGCGAGTGGCGCCGGTGACGATCCACCGGCCCGAGCGGGTCCGGATCCAGAGCGTCGCCAGCCGGACGGTCATCATCAGTGTCATCGCCCACCAGAGAGCCGTGAGGCCTCCTCCGAAGCTGGGGATGAGGAGCGCGACCGGAGCGAAGACGGCCAGGGTCAGGAGCATGGCCCAGGCCAGGTAGCGGCCGTCGCCGGCCCCCATCAGTACTCCGTCCAGGACGAAGACCACGCCGGCGATCGGCTGGGAGACCGCCAGGACCAGCAGGGCGGGCAGCAGGGTGTCCTGCACGGATTGGTCACCGGTGAACAGCGGGATGAACAGGGGTCGTGCCAGCACGATCAGGACCCCCAGGACCACCCCGGACGCGATACCCCACTGGACCATCCGGCGGCAGGCCTCACGTGCGCCCTTGGCGTCGTTCGCCCCCAGATAGCGGCCGATGATGGCCTGACCTGCGATGGCGATGGCGTCGAGGGCAAAAGCTGTGAGGCTCCAGAGCGAGAGGATGATCTGGTGCGCGGCTATGTCCGTGTCGCCCATCCGGGCGGCGACAGCAGTGGCGATCATCAGGACCGAGCGCAGGGAGAGCGTGCGGACCAGCAGGGGGACACCTGCCTGTGCGCTGGCCCTGATCCCCGCGGCGTCCGGGCGCAGAGAGGCGCCGTGTCGACGGGCCCCGCGCACCACGACGATCAGGTAGACGAGAGCCATCCCGACCTGGGCGATCACGGTTCCCCAGGCGGAGCCGGCGATCCCGAGGCCGGCTCCGTAGACCAGAACCACGTTGAGGACCCCGTTGGCGGCGAACCCGCCGATGGCGACGTAGAGCGGCGTACGGGTGTCCTGCAGTCCACGCAGGACGCCGGTCGCGGCGAGCACGACGAGCATGGCCGGAATCCCGAGGCTGGAGATCCGCAGATACGTGGTGGCGTAAGGAGCGGCCGTGTCCGATGCGCCGAAAGCCTCGACCAGCCAGGGGGCCGACGGGAGCGTAACGGCGACGACGACGGCGCCGAGCAGCAGGGCGAGCCAGATGCCGTCCATGCCTTGGCGGATCGCGGAGGGCAGATCTCCCGCGCCGACCCGGCGGGCGACCGCAGCGGTGGTGGCGTAGGCGAGGAAGACGAAGATGCTCACGGCAGTCGTCAGCAGGGCCGCGGCGACCCCCAGGCCGGCCAGTTGTGAGGTGCCGAGGTGACCGACGATGGCACTGTCGACGATGACGAAGAGCGGCTCGGCAACGAGCGCGCCGAAGGCCGGAACGGCGAGTGCGATGATCTCGCGGTCGTGCCGGCGGCGACTGGATCGGCGGGTCGTGGGGGCCTGGGTCATGGGGGCCAATCTAATCTTCCACAGGTAAGAGATGCAATGCGAGAGCAGTCCTTACTTTTGATCGAGTCCGGGGTTCGCTCGTGCATGGTTTGCAGTGATCTTGCGCTGAGAAGAAAAGTTTTTCTTCCCCACAGCCGGTGGATGGAGAAAGCGCAGGTCAGGGCCGCACTGGTGGTGACGGTATGAGTTTGTCCACAGTGCTGTCCCCCGGTCCGTGCACAGGTTCTGAGGAGTTCTCCACAGCATCTGGTCCGTCGTCCACATGCCCTGTGGATAACCAGATTGGCTGACGGTGCGGACCGGCCTACCGTGGGGCGGCGCCCGCACTCCGTTCCGGCTTGGAAGTCCGCAGAACTTGACGCGCCGGATCCGGAGTCGGGCGTCTTGTTTGTCGGTGCCGTGCCGTAAGAAAGAGTGGCATGGCTAGGTCCGCGAAGCGGACGGGAGGAGGTGGCCCGGTGAGCATTCCCGAGCCTTTGGACGATCCCTGGGCCGACGTCGGTCCCAGCGACCGTCTGCCCGTTTCCCGTCAGCGCCGCGGTGAGGGCAAGGGGCGGGACGAGCAGCACGACCGGGGGCGCGAGAGCGGCTGGGACGGTGGCTCGTCCGGGTTTGAGCGAGTTCCTCCGCAGGACCTCGACGCGGAGCAGTCCGTGCTCGGCGGCATGCTGCTGTCCAAGGACGCCATCGCCGACGTCGTGGAGATCATCAAGGGCCACGACTTCTACCGTCCGGCCCACGAAACCGTCTACACGGCGATCCTCGACCTCTACGCCAAGGGCGAGCCGGCCGACCCGATCACCGTGGCGGCCGAGCTGGTCAAGCGTGGCGAGATCACCAAGGTCGGCGGAGCCCCGTATCTGCACACGCTGGTCCAGTCCGTACCGACGGCCGCCAACGCCTCGTACTACGCGGAGATCGTCCACGAGCGGGCCGTGCTCCGGCGTCTCGTCGAGGCGGGCACGAAGATCACGCAGATGGGATACGCCGCCGACGGAGACGTCGACGAGATCGTCAACTCCGCCCAGGCCGAGATCTACGCCGTCACCGAGCAGCGCACCAGTGAGGACTACCTCCCACTCGGCGACATCATGGAGGGTGCGCTCGACGAGATCGAGGCGATCGGGTCACGCAGCGGCGAGATGACCGGCGTACCGACCGGATTCACCGATCTGGACTCCCTGACGAACGGCCTGCACCCCGGCCAGATGATCGTCATCGCGGCGCGCCCCGCCATGGGAAAGTCCACTCTTGCCCTGGACTTCGCCCGCGCGTGCTCGATCAAGAGCAATCTCCCGAGCGTGATCTTCTCCCTGGAAATGGGGCGCAACGAGATCGCGATGCGCCTGCTGTCCGCCGAGGCACGGGTGGCGCTCCATCACATGCGCTCCGGCACGATGACCGACGAGGACTGGACGAGGCTGGCCCGGCGGATGCCGGACGTCTCGGCGGCTCCGCTCTACATCGACGATTCGCCGAACCTCTCGATGATGGAGATCCGGGCGAAATGCCGTCGTCTGAAGCAGCGGAACGGTCTCAAGCTCGTCGTCATCGACTACCTGCAGCTGATGCAGTCCGGCGGTGCCAAGCGTGCCGAGAGCCGTCAGCAGGAGGTCTCGGACATGTCCCGAAACCTCAAGCTCCTCGCCAAGGAGCTGGAGCTGCCCGTCATCGCGCTCTCCCAGCTGAACCGTGGCCCCGAGCAGCGTACGGACAAGAAGCCGATGGTCTCCGACCTGCGTGAGTCCGGTTCCATCGAGCAGGACGCCGACATGGTGATCCTGCTGCATCGTGAGGACGCGTACGAGAAGGAGTCGCCCCGTGCGGGCGAGGCGGACCTGATCGTGGCCAAGCACCGTAACGGCCCGACGGCGACGATCACCGTGGCCTTCCAGGGCCACTACTCGCGTTTCGTGGACATGGCGCAGACCTGAGCCACCCTTGTGGGATCTCGGATTGACCGGCCGAATCTCACGGTCGGTGGCCATTGCGTGGCCGATCGGCCACGGAGTTGAGGCTGGCTGGTCAGCCGGTTCACTCTTGGAGTGAGCCACACGTGGGACAGGTCCTCCACGGACGGTGTCGGTGGCGCGGCCTTTCTGCCACTGGTCCGTGCGGGGGTACGTACGAACCTTCTGCTGCCACGGTTACTGCTCGTCGTCGAGATGACGAAGCTGTTCAGGGCCTGGGGTGGTCACTGCCTTCGCTTGGCCTGTTGCGCTCAGGCGCTCCGTGGCGGACGCCCCGCCGGCTGCCAGCCGCTGTGTGATCCGGTCGAACAAGTCCGTCAGCGGCGCACCGATGTCCTGGCCGAACTCAGTCAGACCGTAGGTGACTTGGGGCGGCGCCGTCGGTTCGACCTTCCGCCAGACCAGGTCGTCCTGGACCAGTGCACGCAGTGTCTGAGCCAGCATCTTCTCGCTGATGCCCTGGATGCTGTCGCGCAGCTCGTAAAACCGAAGGTCGGTGCTTCGCAAGCAAATCAGCACCCAGATACCCCACCTGCTGGTCACGTGGTCGACCACGTCGCGCGCAGGGCAGTCGGTGTGAAACACCTCATACCGAGGGCCGGCGCCGGCCTGCGTCAACTGCACACCTTCCGTCATGTTCGGAGCTTACCTCTGGGTATGTTCTTACGAAAAGTAAGCCGGTCTCCTAGCGTCAACTGCCGCAGTGCACAACGGACTAGGAGCTGAACATGATCGTGGTGACCGGGGCTACCGGAAATGTGGGCCAGCCTTTGACGCAGGCCCTGGCCAAGGCGGGCGAGCAGGTGACGGCGGTGTCACGGCACGCGGCGGCAGTGCCGGACGGGGTTCGGCACGTGGTGGCCGACTTGGCCGAGTCGCAGGGCCTCACCCCCGCTTTGGACGGGGCGAAGGCGCTGTTCCTCCTGCTGTCCGGCGACCTGCACGCCCCCGAAGCCAGGCCGACCGACATCATCGACCTGGCTGCTGCCAGCGGGGTCCGCCGAGTCGTACTGCTGTCTTCTCAGGGCGTGGCGACCAGGCCGCTGGGCCCGTCGCGGATTGCGCTGCGCGCGGTGGAGGACGCGTTGAGGGAGTCCGGCCTGGACTGGGCCGTCCTGCGACCGGGCGGCTTCGCCTCCAACGCCTTGGCGTGGGCGGAGTCCGTCCGCACACAAGGAACGGTCGCCGCACCCTTCGGCGATGTCGGGGTTCCGGTCGTCGACCCGGCGGACATCGCCGAGGTCGCGGCGGCTTGCCTGATGGACGACCGGCACACCGGCGGAATATTCGAGCTGACCGGACCCGAGGTGATCACGCCCCGTCAGCAGGCAAAAGCCATCGCCGCCGCACTCGGGTCGCCGGTGCGGTTCCACGAACTCACCCGCGAGGAGGCCAAAGCCGCGATGATCCAGTTCGTGCCGCCAGAGCTCGCCGACGACACCCTGGACATCATCTCCGCCCCGAACCCCGCCGAACTGCGGATCAGTTCGGACGTGGAACGAGTCCTCGGTCGCGCTCCGCGCCCCTTCAACGAGTGGGTCACCCGTAGCATCGCCGCTTTTCACTGAGGCAGAACTCAGCTGAGGGTCCGGGCAGCCTCGTGCGACTACGGCCGCACGGGGCGGCCCCGTGGTGTCACCGTCCACCACCATCCAGAACGTCGAGGATCTCTTCGGCTGTTTCGGTCCAGGTGAACGGGTCGAGTTCTCGTTCCACTGGCTTTACCCGGGCGCGGACATCAGATTCCAGGTGGAAGGGTGATGTCCTGTGGACGGCCTGCTGCGGGGCATCCGCCTGCTCCTCGTGGCCGGTCCGGGATTCGGACGCAACCGTGGGACTGGCCGGCTTGGACACGGCGTGAGGCACCGGGGTCAGCCGCAGCTCACAGCCTCTGAACAGGACACGAACCGCGAGAACCTACACGTTCGTCCGGGCTCGATCGTCAAGTGGCCTCGGACGCCCGAACGGTGTGGGCCTCGGTGAAGGGCAGGAGGAGCGCGGCGGTCCGCGGCGGGTCCTCCAGAATGGGTGTGTGTCCGGCACCGGGCAGGAACTCGACATTCGCGCCCGGAACGACGCGGTAGTCGGCCGCGGACGAGGGGCGCCATCTGCGGTCCTCGTCGCCGAAGATCACCTGCAGCGGCTTACCCAGGGCCACCAGCCGATCCGGGAGCGCACGCTCGTTCAGATAGGCGGTGGACGCCTGCATGGCTGCGGTGACCGCCCCGAAGGACATGCCGCGCAGTTCGTCGACGAGCTCTTGTGGGACCTGGAAGCCCTCGCGGAACCCGGGGCTTGCGAACTGGCGGATCTGCTCGTCGGTCGGTGGCCACTGCGCGGGGTGGAAAGCGGCCGGTCCCGGTGCGATGAAGGCATCCATGCCGGGGCCGGTGCTGATGAGCGCGAGCGCGGCCACCAGGTCGGGTCGTTGCTCGGCGAGAGCGGTGGCGGCATAGCCGCCGCTGGAGTGGCCGACGACTACCGCGTGTTCGATGCGGAGCCGGTCCAGTGCCGCGCCGATCCTGCGCCCCTGCTCCGGGGTCGCGTAGTCACCGTCGACCGGTTCGGCCGAGCGGCCGTGGCCGGGCAGGTCGATCCGGATGACGCGATGGAGCGTCGCCAGCAGCGGAACGAGGGCGTCCCACGACCGGCTCGAGGCTGCGGATCCATGGATGAGGAGGAGAACGGGGCCGTTGTGAGGGCCGTCCTGGCAGACGTAGAGGTCGCCGTGGTCGAGGCTGAGGATCGAATCAGTCATGAGTCCACCGTCGCCGTCGGTGCACACCGGCGGCTTGGACAAATGTTCCTTCCCCGGCCCGCGTAGCATTTGGGGATGGGGTCCACCACGGGTGAACGTGACGATCCCGCTGTGTGGGACGTCGCACGTCCGCAGCGGCCCAGCAGGGTGGCCGGTGTCGACATGGCCGGGTTCCGGGTCCCCGGCCCACTCGTCGGTGGCCTGCGGGTGGTTCCGCACCCGGCCGTCATGCTGATCCTGGAGTTCGGGGCGGTCCCGTCCACAGTGGAGGACGGCGCCGGGCGGCGGCATCGGGGAAGTCTCGTCGCCGGTCCCGGGTTCGGATCCGGGGGCGGGGTCCGGGCGTGGGGCGATCATGCCGAGTGCGTACAGGTGCGTCTGTCCCCGGTGGTCGCCGGCGCGGTTCTGGGTGTCTCTCCGGCCGATCTGGCCGGTTCCGTGGTGTCCCTCGACGAGGTGTGGGGCAGGGACGCGTCACGGATGCGCGAGCAGCTGAGCGAGATCCCCTCGTGGGAGGACCGCTTCGCGCTCACGGACGCGCTGCTCGCACGCCGGTTCGAGGAGCGGTCACCGGTGGACCCGGCGGTGGCCTGGGCCTGGAACCGGATCGTCGGCGGCAGGGGCCTCGTCCGGATCGACCACCTGGCGGACGAACTCGGATGGAGCCGCAAGCGTCTGTGGTCCCGGTTCCACTCGCAGATCGGCATTCCACCGAAGAGTGCCGCGAAGCTGGTCCGCTTCGACCACGCCGTTCACCGTCTGATCGCAGGTGAAGGCGCAGCCCACGTCGCGGCGGACAGCGGCTATTACGACCAGTCCCATCTCCATCGGGACGTCATGGAGTTCACCGGTACGACCCCGACGACCGTGCTGGGCGAGCCGTTCCTGACGGTGGACGACCGCGCATGGCCGACCGTGGAACACCCGCCCAGGACCCGCGTTCCACGGATCTGCGCCCGGTCGCCCCGTGCGGGCGCCGGATCGGGGGGCCGCTGAGAGGCCCTGCGTCTTTGGGAACTCGCTCAACCGCGCAGCTGGGAGTTGAGCCGTGCGGCCTGTCGCGTGAGGTGGTCGCGCTCGGGGAGGCTGGGCGCCGAGCGGGCAGCTTCGGCGTAGAGCCGTGCCGCGGTCACCGGGTCACCGTCCCGCTCGTGCAGGTACGCCAGGACGGCGGTGTGGCGGGGCAGGGCGGGGTCGAGCCCCGCCAGGGCGGCCAAGCCGGCACGCGGGCCGTCGGCCTCACCGACCGCGACGGCCCGGTTGAGGCGGGCCACAGGGCTGTCGGTGAGGCGCACGAGCTCGTCGTACCACTCGACGATCTGCACCCAGTCGGTCTCCTCGGCCGTCCGGGCGTCGGCGTGGAGAGCGGCGATGGCGGCCTGTGCCTGGAACTCGCCCAGGCGGTCGCGTGCGAGGGCTGCCTGGAGCACGTCGACGCCCTCGGCGATCAAGCGGGTGTTCCACAGGCTGCGGTCCTGCTCGGCAAGGGGCACGAGCCGGCCGTCGGGGCCGGTCCGTGCCGGGCGCCGTGCGTGGTGGAGCAGCATGAGCGCGAGCAGGCCCGCGACCTCCTCATGGCTGGTTCCGGCCGCCAGTTGGCGAGTGAGCCGGATCGCTTCGGCGGCGAGGTCGACGTCGCCGGAGTAGCCCTCGTTGAAGACCAGGTAGAGGACGCGCAGCACCGTGGCGACGTCACCGGGCCGGTCGAACCTGACGTCGGAGACGGTCCGTTTGGCCCTGCTGATCCGCTGGGCCATGGTCGCCTCCGGCACGAGGTAGGCCTGCGCGATCTGGCGCGTGGTCAGACCGCCGACCGCCCGGAGCGTGAGCGCGACGGCGGAGGCCGGTGTCAGGGACGGGTGCGCGCACAGGAAGTACAGCTGGAGGGGGTCGTCCACCGACTCGCTCGGGCCGGGCACGGGCTCGCGCTCGACGCGTACCTCGCGGTGCCGGCGGGAGGTGTCGGCGCGGGCGGCGTCGAGGAACTTGCGCCAAGCCACGGTGACCAGCCAGCCCTTGGGGTCCCGCGGCGGGTTGTCCGGCCACACGCGCACGGCCTCGACCAGGGCGTCCTGCACGGCGTCCTCGGCCGCCGCGAAGTCGGCTCCGCGGCGGACGAGAACACCGATCACCGAGGGCACCAGCTCCCGGAGCAGCGAGTCGTTCACTCGGTGGTCGTGGGCAGCTCGGCGTAGAACGGGCGCAACTCGAGCCACTCGTGGATCGGCTTCCCACCCGCACCCGGCGCCGCGGACAACTCGCCGGCCAGCTCGATCGCCCGCTCGTAGGTCTCGACGTCGATCACCATCCAGCCGGCGATCAGGTCCTTGGTCTCCGCGAACGGGCCGTCGGTGACCGGAGGGCGGCCCTCGCCGTCCGAGCGGACGAAGGTGCCCTCCGGGGAGAGAGCCTGGCCGTCGACGTACTCGCCGGTCTCCTCGAGCCGAGCGGCGAAGTCACGCATGTACTGGATGTGGGCCGTGACCTCTTCCGGCTCCCACTGGTCCATCGGTACGTCGTTGACCGCTGCCGGTGCGCCCCGGTAGTGCTTGAGCAGAAGGTACTTGGCCATGGTGTTCTCCTCGGTGACGTACGGCCCATTGTGGCCGTGTTCGATCCAGGGACGGAGCCGTGCAGGGGTTCTCGACATCCCCCGGCGAAATTTCCTCGCGAATTTCGGATGCGGACGTCGGAGACACGGGCGCCCCGGCCTCAGTGGGGGTCGAGACGCGGACGATCCACCCGTCATGGGCGATCCCGACGCGGCTGATCCACCCGATGCGGGCACACACACGGCGCTCAGGCGCGCCGACGTTCCTCCCGCTGCCGGACCAGCTCCTCGACCGCGCTCGGCAGAGTCGCCTCGAAGTCGATCAGTTTCGCCCACGTCGGGGTCACGACGATCCGGACCATGCCGTCGTAGAGCGAGCGCACCTCGGCCTCCCAGTCGGCCCGCTGCTCGGGCGTCATCCGGTAGGTGCCGCCGGCCTCGAGATACTCGTCCGGGATGCCGTCGACGACGTCCGGCTCGGCCCGACCGCGGATGAGCAAGATCTTGGGCGGGTGTTCCTCGGTGTCGATCGTCAGGGCAACCGTCGGGTTCGTGCGCAGGGCCGGGAGCTTCGGGGCGTTCTTCGTGGTGCACATGACGATCTCCGAGCCGTTCCACGTGAAACCGATCGGGATGTTGCGGGGTGTGCCGTCCCTGGCGACGTGGCGGGTCAGGTCACGGGCCAGCAGGTCTCGGCTGATCGGCCGGTTCGGAACCTCGGTGATCTCGTCCGAGTAGCCGTGCAGCCGCCGCAGGTCCGTCCGTATGTGCTTGTCCGCCGTCGCAGGGCCGCACTACCGTGCCGACGTGGATCTCTTCTCACGCTCATGGGCGGCGTTGCGCACCGTGGTCGCCGAACTTCCGGACGAGGACTTCGTGCAGCCCTCCGGATGTGCCGGCTGGCTCGTGCGGGATCTGGTGTGCCATCTGGTCATCGACGCTCAGGACGTGCTGATCACCCTGGTGACCCCCACCGAGGAGAAGCCGACGCGTGACGCGGTGACCTACTGGGATGTCACTGGAACCCCTCCGACCGGCGATGACCCGCTGGACGCGCTCACCGTTCGGCTGGCCGCCGCGTACGAGGAGCCCCGGCTGCTCAAGTTCCACTTCGACGACGTCGGCTCCGCCGCCGGCCGCGCCGCCGAACTCGCCGACCCGGACCTCCGGGTCGGCACCCGCGACGAGGTCCTCACCGCGGGCGACTACCTCTCCGCGTACGTCCTGGAGTGGACGCTGCACCACCTCGACCTGATTGCGCACCGCCCGTACGCGGCCGGACCGCCCGCGGAGGGGCTCGCCCGGTCCCGCGAGCTGCTGGAGAGGATCGCCGGGGCCGATTTCCCCGCGTCGTTCTCCGACGCGGACGCGCTGCTGGTCGGTACCGGACGGCGTGCCCCGACCGGCGCGGAGAGGGCCGAACTGGGCCGGCTGGCGGCGGAACTCCCGCTCGTCCTCGGGTGATCGCCAGTCCTGCGAGGGCCGCCCGTTCGCGGGGCCGTGGTCGGGTCTCGGGAGGTAGCGTGCACCCATGACATGGCGGGGGCCGACGTATCGGACAGTGGACGGGCAGAGGATCGACGGCGTCTGGTGCCACGTCTGGCGGCGGAGCCCGTGGAACGACCGGTACCACCTCGACGATCTGGCCGTCTTCGCGGACGGGGCAGTCAGGGGCGAGGAGCGGACCGACCTGCGCGGCCTGGCGAAGCTGCTGGCATCGGGCAGGATCGCGGTCACGGAGCCGGGGGCATCGAAGCTTCCTGACGAGCGGTCGGCGTGGGCCTCCCGAAGCGGCGAGCCGGTGACCCCGGAGGGATTCCTCCTCGAAGTGGCCGACAAGGTCGAAGAACTCAACGGACGGCCGACGGCCGGACAGCGTTGCCGGGATGCGATCGGCCTTTTCCAGCAGGACCCGAGTGAGTCCAACCGTGTCCTGCTCCGAGAGGCGTACCTGGCGGTTCCACCCCACCTCCGTATCTACGTCCTCGGTGACATGGACCGTCAGGACCGCCCCCTGCGGATCCTGTTGACCGAGGTGGGCGCCGCTGTCGACGGGGGCGGGCCCGTGGTGACAGCGGAGATGCACGCGGACGTCCTCGACTACTTCAACCGGGGTGACGAGGGGGTCGCGCGGGAGAAGGAGCATCGCGCTGTCCGCCATGCCGACGATCCCGTCACGGCCGGCGAGGCTGCTTTCACGTCGCCGGAAACCATCTATCCGCATGGCTGGCCGGACGTACTCGGGCTGTTCGTGCTGCGTAACGAGTTCCCGGCACCGGTGGTCTTCGCAGGGGAGACCTACCCCTCCGTACTCCACGGTTACTGGGCCCTGTCGGCGGCCGACGCTGCCGACCACGATCGGATCCGTGATGCGCCGAGCGGGCGGGAGGCGCACGACAGGGGAGGCCGGGCGGATCGCAGAGCGGACTGGCCCGGGATGCGCCTCGCCGTCATGGGCGGCCTGCTGGAAGCGAAATTCACTCAGCATCCCGACCTCGCGGAGATCCTCCTCTCCACCGGGGACAGCGTGATCAGCTACACCGGCTTCTCCGACTCCCCCTTCTGGCGGGACGCACCCGACAGCCGGGGGCGCAACTGGGTGGGCCGCCTGCTCGAACTGACCCGCTCCGGGCTCGTCGCCCGACAGGCGCTGCCGAGTTGAAGGACAGCGTCACCGCGGAGCTGTTCAGGCGCGGTGATCGGGAACGACACCGGTGACCACGAGGTCCACCAGGCGGTCGAGCGTCGTGTCGGAGAGCATGTCGGGCAGGGTGAGGTGTTCCAGGAGAAGGCCTGTCATGGCCAGGTAGAGCGCGAGGAAGGTGTCGGCGTCGCCCGGCAGTTCCGCTTCCTGGTAGAGGCTGCGGTTCTGGTCGAACTCGGCGCGTACGGTCTCGGTCAGGCGGGCCCTCAGCGCCGGGCGGCGTGTGGCTTCGAGGCGGAGCTCCAACATGGCCAGATAGCCGGTGCGGTCATCGGTCATGCGCTGGACCAGCCAGCGCATGAGTGACGTGACCAGTTCGCGCGAGGGCTCGGGGCGCATCGCGTGCTCGACCCTGGCCGGGTCCGGTGTCATGCGGTGGTTGATGCGGGAGCCCGCCTGCATGAACAGATCGTCCCGGCTCGCGAAGTAGTTGGACGATGTGCCGACAGGGACACCCGCCCGGGCATCCACCGCACGGAAGGTGAGTCCGCGGGCTCCTTCGTGGGCCAGCACGTCGATGGCTGCGTCGACGAGCGCCGTTCTGCGCTCCGGATTCCTGGCCATGAGTCGTCTCCCTCCGCTCGCCCCGGAAAGAGGCTTGCGCTACCACTACATGTGAAGCACTCTAGTCGAAGTGGTTGCGCTCTGGGTCGTTGGCGCCGCAGCCGCTTCTCTTCCATTGACCAACAGGCTTGTGCAGAACGGGGATCAGATGCGAAAGCTCACCTACTTCGTAGCGTGCTCGATCGACGGATTCATCGGAGATCCGAAGGGCGACGCGACATCGATGATGGCCTTCGTCAGTGAGGAGTTCCTCGGATTCCTCACGTCCGAGTATCCGGAGACGATCTCGGCGCAGGGGCGGGAGGCGCTGGGGTTCAAGGACGCCAGGAACCAGCACTTCGACACCGTGATCCAGGGGCGAGGCAGCTATCAGCTGGCGGTGGACGCCGGGATCACCAGCCCGTACTCCCACCTGAGGGAGTTGGTTGCCTCCAGGACGCTCCGGGAGTCCCCCGATCCGAATGTGGAGCTCGTGGCCGACGACCTGGTCGGGCGGATCAGGGAACTCAAGGCGGAGGACAGCGAACTGGGCATCTGGCTCTGCGGGGGATCCAGCCTTGCCGGCGAGCTGATCGACGAGGTCGACGAACTCGTCATCAAGACCTATCCGCAGGTGTACGGGTCCGGGATGCCGATGTTCGGTTCGGACTTCGCGACCGCCGACTTCACCCTGGAGGGCGTGCGCACCTTCGACAACGGGTCGCTGGTGAGGACGTACAGCCGCAAGCGCTGACGCGGCCGGTGCGCCCCGGTGCCGCGTGCGCCGGGGCCCCGTCGGTCGTACGGCAATAAGGATTCGCCCGGCGGCTGCCGTGCAGGTAGTCCTTGTGCCATGACCTCTTCCGAAGCCTTGCTCCCCAGCACTCGGCGTGCGCTGCTCCACCGCATTGCCACCGCCCAGTCCGAAGGGCGTACCCCTTCAGTCGTCGCCGCGGTTCTGCGGGACGGCCGGATCGCCTGGAGCGGTTCGCGCAGTTGTGTCGACGGGCATGCCCCCGATGCCGATACACAGTTCAGAATCGGCTCCATCACAAAGACGTTCACCGCCGTGCTGGTGCTGCGGCTGCGTGACGAGGGCCTGCTCGATCTGGACGACCCGCTGGAGAAGCACCTCCCGGGTACGGGAGCGGGGAACGCGACTGTCTTTCAACTGCTGGGTCACAGCGCAGGCCTGGCCGCGGAAACGCCTGCACCGTGGTGGGAGCGGACGCCGGGGACTGTCAGGCCCGAGCTCGCCGACGTGCTGGGCGAGCAGCCGCAGCTGCATCCGGCCGGGCGCAGTCACCACTATTCCAACCCCGGCTACACGCTGCTCGGTTCCCTCATCGAGGCGCTGCGTGGCGCTTCCTGGGCCGACGTACTGCACCGCGAGATCCTGGAACCGCTGGGGATGGACCGTACGACTCCGCAGCCGCAGGCCCCGCATGCGGGAGGCTGGGCGGTCCATCCGTGGGCGGATGTCATGCTGCCCGAGCCCACCGAGGACCTCGGCCTGATGGCGCCGGCCGGTCAGCTCTGGTCGACCACCACGGATCTCCTCCGGTTCGCCTCCTTCCTGGCGCGGGGGGACGACCGCGTCCTCCGTGCTTCGTCGGTCGAGGAGATGCGCACGCCCTCGGCTCCGGCCGAAGCGGGCGACTGGGCCGGCACGTACGGCCTCGGCCTGCAGGCGGTACGACGGGAAGACCGAACGCTCCTCGGTCATACGGGGTCGCTTCCGGGCTTCCTCGCCGCCCTGTGGTTCAGCGTCGAGGACGATGTGGCCGCCGTGGTGCTCACCAACGCCACCTCCGGCCCGCTCACCGGCGCGGTTGCCGCCGACCTGGTGCAGATCGTGGCCGAAGCGGAGCCGAGGATCCCGGAGCCTTGGCGTCCGCTGCCCGACGTCGACGAGGAACTCCTGGCGCTGGCCGGCCCCTGGTACTGGGGCACCCATGCCTACGTCCTGAAACTGGTTGCGGAGCGCGGCCTGGAGCTTCAGCCGTTGCGCGGTGCCGGTCGCAGCGCCCGTTTCCGTGCAGGTCCGGACGGTACGTGGACCGGCCTCAACGGTTACTACGCGGGGGAGACGCTTCGGGTCGTGCGCGCCGATGACGGCACCGTGGATCATCTCGACCTCGGATCGTTCGCCTTCACACGGGAGCCCTATGAGAAGGGAGCGGCGATTCCCGGTGGAGTTGCCGAGGGCGGCTGGCGAGGACTGGCCATCTGAGCTCCGCCTTCGGTGTTTCACGTGAAACACCGAAGGGGGCGACAGGCGGCTCAGGCCGTCAGTTCGCGCTCCAGCGGGGTACGGAAGCGCGGCGTGATCCGTGCGTCGCCCACCCAGGCCGACAGCCGGGATGCCTCTGCCTCGATGAGGCCCGAGGCGTCCCGGCCGACGTCGGACAGCAGTCGCCACACCGGCTCGCCGTCCGCCCGCTGAGCCCAGCCGCCCACGATCTCGCCGTTCCACCACACGGTGGGGCCGATGTTGCCCGCCCGGTCGAAGAGTGCCGCACGGTGGCTGACCGGCAGGTGGAAGCTGCGGTCGGACCAGCCCATGGCGCTCGGGTCTAGGCTGGGCAGCAGTGCGGCCCAGGGTTCCAGGGGCTGTTCCGGAGCCACGTCGCCCGGCGCGACCCAGCCGGAGGCTCCGTTGTCGAGGAGTACTTCCTCCGCGTCGGCGGCGACCAGCGCCTTGCGTGTCTCACGGACACCCCAGCCCGTCCACCACTTCAGGTCGGCTTCGGTCGCGGGACCGTACGCACGGAGCCAGCGCCGGGCGACCTCCGCCTGCGCCTCGTCGATCGCGGACGTGGGCCAGGGATCAGCGGGCGTCCAGCGGAACTGGCTGGAGGTCCAGGAGCCACGGGGGCGGCCCCGGCGGATGCGTCCGTCGGCGGCGAGGATGCGGATGACTCGCGATGCGACTCCCTGAACCGTCTCCTGCTTCGTACCCGGGAAGACGGTGATCTTGGTACGCAGGGCGGGCACAGCGGCGGAGAGCTCGCTCCCCGAGGCGTGGCCGCGCGCTGTCAGAGCGGCCAGTGTCTCCTGCTCGGTGGCGGAGAGCCAGGCTTCGTCCAGCCCGCGGCCGTCCTCCCGCAGGTGCTTGAGCAGGGTGCGGCGCTCCTTGGCCGCCACGGCCCGCGCATTGGACGCGTCGATGGCAGGCGCGACATCCGTCGACATGGTGAACAAGGTGTTCCGCATGGAGAGCAGTCGCACGAGGGAGACGTCGTCGTAGAGTGCGCGCTCCACTGCCTCGACGCCCGCGTCGGACAGCCGGGCGCACGCGGAGAGGAAGACCGTGGCGGCGTCGGTGGCGTGCAGGGCTACGACGGCGTCGGCGACGGCCACGACGGAGTCGGCCCGCACGGACGGGGCCAGCAGATGCCGTCTGCCGAGTCTGATCCGACGCTGGTTGTCATCGATGCGGTGCATGGCTCCCCCTGCGGTGGAGACGTTCCGGCTCAGAGTGCCAGCTTGAAGCCCACGTGGCTCGCGGTGAAGCCCAGCCGCTCGTAGAAGCGATGGGCGTCGGTACGGGAGGCGTCGGATGTCAGCTGCACCAACTGGCACTTCTGGCGCCGGGATTCGTCGACCGCCCACTGGATCAGCTGGGTACCGAGGCCGCTGCCTCGCTCCCCGGCGTGGATACGGACGCCTTCGATGATCGAGCGGGTCGAACCGCGCCGCGTCAGCCCGGGGACCACGGTGAGTTGCAGCGTCCCCACGACGCGCTCCTCGCGCACGGCGACGACGAGATGCTGATTGCGGTCGTCGGCCAGCCGCCGGAATGCGGCGTCGTACGGGGCGAGGTCGTCCGGTGACTCGCGCTGCGCGCCGAGCGGGTCGTCGGCGAGCATGGCCACGATGGCCGGGATGTCGGTGAGGACAGCGGGACGTATTGCGATATCGCTCATGATCGGCAGACTACGCAACTCGCCCGCTCAGGCGGGGACCTTGAGGGCTTCGACAGTCCTGACCAGCGGGGCGAGCTCGGGGTTCTTCGCAGCCTCGTCCAGGGCGGCCCGCAGAGCGGTGTCGTTGGTCGGCCGGGCCTCGCCGAGGAGCGCCAGTCCGGCTTCGGTGACATCGGTGTAGATGCCTCGCCGGTCCGTGTCGCAGAGATACCGGGTCAGCAGTCCGCGGTCCTCAAGACGGGTGACGAGCCGGGTGGTGGCGCTCTGGCTCAGCACGACGGCGTCGGCCACCTGCTTCATCTGGAGATGGCCGCCCGTACCGCTGTGCTGGCGGCTCAGGACGTCGAGCAGCGAGTACTCACGCACGCTGAGGCCGTGGCGGGACTGCAGAGCCCGCTCGATGTGGGCCTCGATCTTTCCGTGGAGCAGCGAGAGGGCGCACCAGCCCTGGGAGAGGGCGGTCAGTGCGGGATCTGTCGCGGTCATGTGTCTCTCCTCCGTGCGGAGCTGCGTGCATCCCAGGATAGGGCACATACGCAATAGCCCGCGCTTGCAATTAACCAGCGTATGCAATTATTGTGGACGCTCGTAAGGCGCAGACGCAATCTTCAGGGAAGGTGAAACCCATGCCGCTCGCGCTCCTCGCCCTCGCCATTGGGGCATTCGGTATCGGAACCACCGAGTTCGTGATCATGGGGTTGCTCCCCGATGTCGCGGCGGACTTCCAGGTCTCGATCCCCACCGCAGGCTTTCTGGTCACGGGCTACGCCCTGGGAGTGGTCCTCGGCGCTCCGCTGATGACGGTGCTGGGCACCCGGGTCACCCGCAAGCGCATGCTGATGCTCCTCATGGGGCTGTTCGTCGTGGGCAACGTGGTGTCCGCCCTCGCCCCTGTCTTCGGCGTGATGCTCGCCGGGCGAGTCATCGCCTCGCTCGCCCACGGAGCCTTCTTCGGTATCGGATCGGTCGTTGCCGCCGACCTGGTCGCTCCGGAGAAGAAGGCCGGCGCCATCGCCATGATGTTCACCGGGCTCACCGTCGCCAACGTCGTCGGGGTCCCCCTGGGCACCTACATCGGCCAGAGTGTCGGCTGGCGGACCACGTTCTTCGTCGTCGCCGGACTCGGTGTCCTCGGCCTCCTCGGCGTGGCGAAGCTCGTGCCCGAGCAGCCCAGGCCCGAGGGCGTCAGGATCCGCCACGAACTGGCCGCCTTCCGCAATGTGCAGGTGCTGCTCGCCATGGCGATGACGGTTCTGGGCTTCGGCGGTGTCTTCGCGGCGATCACCTACATCACCCCGATGATGACCGAGATCGCCGGCTACTCGCCGTCCTCCGTCACCTGGCTGCTGGTCCTGTTCGGACTCGGCATGGTCGGCGGCAATCTGCTCGGCGGCAAGTTCGCCGACCGTCACCTGATGCCGCTGCTGTACGTATCGCTCGGCGCTCTCGCCGTGGTCCTGGCGTTGTTCACGCTCACCGCCCACGACAAGACCGCTGCCGCCGTCACCATCGTCCTCATCGGGGGCCTGGGCTTCGCGACCGTGCCGCCGCTCCAGAAGCGCGTCCTCGACCAGGCCGCGGGTGCTCCCACCCTTGCCTCGGCCGTGAACATCGGAGCCTTCAACCTCGGGAACGCGCTGTCGGCGTGGCTCGGCGGAATGGTCATCGCCGCCGGGCTCGGATACACCGCACCCAACTGGGTCGGCGCCGCTCTCGCGGCTTCGGCACTGGTCCTCGCCCTCGTCTCCGGCGCACTCGAGCGCCGCACGGTCACCCGTAGCCGGCTCGTCGCGGAGCACGCCCCCGAGCCGGTCGCTGTCGCCGCAGGCAGGCGCTGACACCCGCTGTCACCGCCGGCCCCGCACGCAGCCGCCCGCCACATCCTCAAGCACCCCGCACCAAGGAGTCATCCCCATGAGCACCGCCCCCGTCACCGCCGCCTTCGCCCCGCTGACCATCCAGGACGCGGAAGCGCTCGTGGACACCGCCCGTCGTGCTGCCGAGGCAGCCGGCGTGACTGCCGCTGTCACCGTCCTGGACGCGGGCGGTCATCTGCTGTCCTTCCGCCGCGACGACCGGGCCGTCCTCATCGCCGGAGAGACCAGCACGCGCAAGGCGTACACCGCCCTCCAGCTGAACGCCCCCACGGCCGACCTGGTCGACGCCGTCCAGCCCGGCGGCCTCTTCCACACGCTGCCGACCGCACTCGACCGCCCGCTGCTCTTCATCGCCGGTGGCGTCCCGGTCCATCGCGGAGGTCGGCTCATCGGCGCCGTCGGCGTCGGTGGCGGCGCACCTGAGCAGGACCATGCCTTCGCGACCGCCGCGGCCGAGTCCCTCGTCTGAGGGCTACCGCCGCGCGAAAACCGGCAGCACTGCCGACCGTCTTCGGGGGCCCGCGATCCGCGGGCCCCCGAAGTGCGCGTCAGGTCTTTGAGGCACGCAGGCGCCGGCCCCGCCGGGTCGGCCCCCACGGCTTCAGCACCGAGATCGCGGTGATGAAGAGGTAGGTGGCCGTGGCCACCGAGGGCGCGATGACCAGGTTGATGTCCGCGACACCCTGGGCGGCGGCCTCATTGATGCCGGGGCGGAGCGAGAAGATCGACAGCCCCGCCGTGACAAGGGTCAGCCAGAACTTCGTCCAGACCCAGCGGTGCCTCGCCAGGCCCCAAGGGGTGCCGAGCGACAGCACGAGGCCGCTCAGGAGCGAGAGCAGGGCAACCGGCACGACCAGCCAGTCACCGAAGACCTTCATGGAACGGGTGGCCGCCTCCGTCATCGAGGTGTCACCGGTGAGGAACGCGGCGAGGCCGAGGGCCAGCAGTCCGACCGTGAGGCCCAGCCAGCTCACGGAAACGGCGACATGGGCGACGAGGAGGCTCCGGCGAACAGGGCGCTTGAGTGGTTTCACGTGAAACACGGTGTCAAGCGTGGAGCGAGCGGTCATCTGACGGCGGGAGTATCCGCATGTACTGGCCTCGGCGTACAGACGGCTGTGGCACCGGTGTGCCGGAGCCATTCAGCCCAGGTCAGGTGCGTGCATCGCCCGTACGCCCTCGATGTTGCCGTCCAGGTAGTGGCGCAAGGACAGCGGTACCAGGTGCACGGCTGCGATTCCGACCCGGCTGAAGGGCACCCGTACGATCTCGTACTCGCCGCAGGGGTCTTCGATCTCAGGGCCGTGCCGTCGTGACGGGTCCATCGATTCCAGCCGGCAGACGAAGAAGTGCTGCACCTTCACACCTTTGACGCCGCCGCCCGCGATGTGTTCCACCGTATCGACGAAGCAGGGCACGACATCGATGATCTTGGCGCCGAGCTCTTCGTCGACCTCGCGGTGCAGGGCGTCGACGACGGTGGCGTCCTCGGGCTCGACACCGCCACCGGGCGTGAGCCAGTACGGATCCACCCCCGGCTTGGTGCGCTTGATGAGGATGAGGTCATCGCCGTCGAGCAGGACGGCGCGTGCGGTGCGCTTGACCACAGGACGTTCGGTCATGGCAAGAGAGTGGCCCATGAAACGCGATCTGAAACTCCTACAGGCCGACCGGTCACCAGTCCACGGCTGCACGCACCAGGCACTCGTGCGCCCGCGCAATGTGCGGAAGGGCCAGTGTGCCGGTCCGCACGGCCAGGAAGTACGTCCGCAGCGGCGGTACGGGCGGATCGAGCAGAGCCACGACCTCGCCCCTTTCCAGCGCGTCCTCGCAGAGATAGCGGGGCAGTACGGCGAGACCGGCGCCCGCAGCCGCGCACTGCAGGACCGCGCGCAGATCCGGCGCGATCACCGTGGCGGAAGCGGCGGGTCTGCTGTCGAACACGGCGGCCCAGTACCGGGAGACCAGGGGGAGACTCTCGTGCACCTCGACCACCGGAAGCTGCTCCAGGACCACCGAGCCCTTGTGCCGCAGTGTTCCGGGCCCCAGCCGCCCGGCCCAGCGCGGCGCCGCGACCAGGACGTGCTCCTCGTCGCAGAGGGTCGTCGAGGTGAACAGCCCTCCGCGTGGACGAGCGGTCGTGATGGCCAGGTCGTGGTGTCCGGCGGCCAGTCCCTCCAGGGTGTCCTCGGCATTGCCGTTGAACGTGCTGCGCAGTGCGAGGCCCTGGGAGATCAGCGGGGTGAGCGCGGGAAGCGCGCGTACGGCGGTGAACTCCGGGGGACCGGCCAGATGGAGGGTGCGCACCCCCGGCTCCTCGTCGAGCCCGGCTTCGGCGATCTCGACCAGTGCGTCCAGATGGGGCGAGGCCCGGTGTGCGAGCTCGTCGCCGATGGTGGTCGGGGTGACGCCGCGGGCCCCGCGCAGAAAGAGCGGGCGGCCCAACTGGCGCTCCAGCGTGCGTATCTGCGAGGTGACGGCGGGCTGGGACAGCCCGAGCAGCGCGGCGGCCCGGGTGAAGGATCCGGCCCGGTGCACCGTGACGAATGTGCGTAACAGGGCCAGGTCCATTGCTTGCATCTCCCACCCTCGCGACGCTCCGGAACCGCACGGTCGGCCCGCACAACTATAAATATGTCGATAGGCAGCTGTCGCTACTGTGATTGGACACTGACGCAGAGTCAATTAGCCTTGTGCAAGCGGTTCTTCGTTCAAGGAACCGGGGTGGTCCGAGCCAAGAGGGGGGAGGCTCGGACCACTCGTCCCGAGCAGGACCGGTCAGGTGGACGGGGACGCCTGTCCTGGGCCGGTCCTGCCGGACCGCAGGGCGCCTTCTCGGTCGGTGTCCCGCCGCTTGTCAGCGAGCGGCCTCGTCGAGCGCGCGCTCCACATCGGCCAGGAGATCGGCAGGGTCCTCGGCCCCGACCGAGAAACGGATGAAACCTTCCGGGACGGCGTCGCCGCCCCAGCGCGCCCGGCGTTCGGCCGTGGAGCGCACGCCGCCGAAACTCGTCGCGTCGTCGACCAGACGCAGGCCGGCCAGGAAGCGTTCGGCCGTCTCCTTGTCAGCCAGCGTGAACGAGACCACGGAGCCGAAGCGCCGCATCTGCCGCACGGCCTTCGGGTAGGAGGCGTCGGTGGGCAGTCCGGGGTAGCGCAGCCCGGTCACCTCCGCCCGCTCGGCCAATGCCTCGGCGAGGGCCAGCGCGGTGGTGCACTGCCGGTCGATCCGCAGCTGCAGCGTGGCCAGGGAGCGGTGCGCGAGCCAGGCCTCCATGGGGCCGGGAATCGCGCCGACGACCTTGCGCCAGCGCCGTACGCCCGCGGACAGCTGCGGATCCCGGCAGGTCACGTGGCCGAGCAGGATGTCGCCGTGCCCGGTCAGCCCCTTAGTGTCACTGGCGACCGAGAAGTCCGCGCCAAGCTCCAGGGGACGCTGGCCGAGGGAGGTGGCCAGCGTGTTGTCGACCGCGACGAGAGCACCCGCCGCGTGTGCGGCCGTGACGAGCCGGCGTACGTCGCAGACATCGAGCCCCGGGTTGGACGGGGTCTCGATCCACAGCAGCTTCGCCCCCTCGAGGACCTCCAGCTGGGCATCGTCCGCAGTGGGCGCGGTCCGTACCTCGACGCCGAATGCCTCCAGTTGCTCCCGCACCAGGGGGAGCGCCTGGTAGCCGTCGTCGGGGAGCACGACGATGTCACCGGTGCGCGCCTGGGACAGCAGCACGGCGGAGACGGCCGCCATGCCGGAGGCGAAGACCGTGGTCTCGACCGGCTCCCCCGGTGCCTCCAGCTCGCTGATGGCCCGCTCCAGAAGGGTCCACGTCGGGTTCGTCTCGCGGCCGTAGGTGTAGGGGCCGACGGGCTCGCCCGACAGATGGAAGTGGGCGGCGAAGACGGGCCCGGGCAGCGTGGGTTCGTACTGCTCCGGCTCGGGCAGTCCCGCTCGTACGGCGCGTGTCCCGTCGCCCGTGGTGCTCATCCGTCTCCTCGTTTCTCTCCCCGGTGTCGCACCGGTCCTGTCCGCACTCTTTCAGTAAGGGGCAGATCAGTCGTTGTCGGGCAGCGCGACGTTGAGCGCCCAGGACACGACCGAGATGATGAGGCCGCCGAGGACAGCGGTCCAGAGGCCGTCGACGTGGAAGCTCAGGTCGAAGACACCGGCCAGCCACGAGGTCAGCATCAGCATCAGGGCGTTGACCACCAGGGTGACCAGCCCGAGGGTCAGAATGAACAACGGCAGCGTGAGCAGCTGCACCACCGGCTTGACGACAAAGTTGACCAGGCCGAAGAGCAGCGCGACCACTATGAGGGTGAGCACCTTGGGCCCGGTGTCGTCGCCCGTGAGCGTGATGTCCTGGAGCAGCCAGATGGCCACGGCCAGTGCACCCGCGTTGGCGATCGTCTTGACTACGAAATTCTTCATGTGTCTGATCGTGGCAGACATGATCCGTGCCGGACACCGGCAGAACGGACGAGAACAAATGCAAGGGGCGGACAGGCGATGAAGGCATTCAGACTGGACGAGCTGGAGGCGGAGCGGGCCGCCAACGAGGGTGCCTACCTGCAGTTCATCCGGGAACGCAACATGTCCGTCGGCCTGTACGCACTGGATGCCGGCGAACTCGATCCGCAGAAGCCGCACAATCAGGACGAGGTCTACTTCGTCGTCAGCGGCCGCGCCGCGATCACCGTCGGCATGGAGACCACACAGGTGGGCAGGGGGAGTGTCGTGTACGTTCCCGCCGGTACGGCCCACAAGTTCCACCACATCACCGAGGACCTCAGGGTCATGGTGATCTTCTCTCCGCCGGAGAGCTGAGCCGGCACCTCGGGGTTCCCTAGGGGATCGGTCAGGGGACTTCAAGGGCTCCCGGGCCCCCACCGGCCACCCCCACGCCTCTAGCATCGAAGCAGGAACTCACAGAGACGAGGTAAGGACGATGGCGGTGCGGGAGATTTTCGCGGGGATGCCCTGGTGGGTGAAGTGGGTCGCGGTGCCTCTCATCGCGATCGTCGTGTTCGGTGGCCTCATCGCCAGCGTGGTCGGCTTCGTGATCGGTCTGCTGTTCAAGGCGCTGGTCTTCGTCGTCCTGGTGGGCGGTCTGATCTTCGTCGTGCGGAAGTTCCTGGCGTCTTCCTCCCGCAGCGACTGGTAGGCGCGAACGGGGCCGGGTGCCGGGCAGCCGGGTGCGTGAGGGACGGGAGCCCGGCCGCAGATTCGGCGATTAGCCCAGCTGAGCTAAGTCCAGGATGAAACCTCACTCGTGACGGACGGTGCCGATACAGTGGCAGACCGCTGCCGTCGGCTGGGAAATGACTGTCCGTCACCGTCCTGACCAGTGGTGTGTGCGACCGTCCGGTCTCCGGACCCCCGGCTCGCGGCGGGCCCGCGGGGGCGGCCCCCGCGGGAGGGCTGAACGCCCGTCACCATGCCTGGGGGTGACCTTTGACCACGGCATCGAGTACCGCTGTCCCGACGTTGATCGGTTCGGTTCAGCGGGCGTTGAGACTGCTGGAGGCTGTGGGCACCCATCGGGACGGGGCGCCGGCCAAGCAGCTCGCACGGGAAGCGGGGCTTCCTCTTCCCACTGCCTATCACCTGCTGCGCACCCTGACCCATGAGGGCTACCTCCGCAGGGAGAACGGTGTCTTCCTGTTCGGTGCCGCTGCGGAGCGCCTCGTCGGAGGCCGGGCGACCGCACCCCGTCGCGGTGTGATCATCGAATCGCTCGCGCACTGGGCCGATGTCATCGGGGCGCCCGTGTACTGCGCTGTCTACCGGGACGGGGAGATCGACCTCGTCGCGGTGGCCGATACGCCCGACTTCCCCGCCGTCGAGGAGTGGGCCGCCTTCCGCGAGACCGGCCATGCACATGCTCTCGGCCAGTGTCTGTTGAGCCAGCTCGACGAGAGGGCGCGCGAGGAGCATCTGGACCGTCACCCAGTGCAACCACTGACGCGCTACTCCGTAAGGGATCGTCCGGCGTTTCTCGACCGGATGAGATCAATGAACCGTACGGAACCCGTCGTTGAACGACAGGAATACGCGCTGGGAACGGTCTGCGCGGCCATCCCGATCACGGTGGGAACCGCCGTTGCGGCCATGGCCATTTCACTACCTCTGGACCAAGAGGAACGGTTGCTCCCCGCAGTCGAACAACTACGCTGTGAAGTGACCAGCCTCTTGCGCTCGTTCGTGTTCTCTATCAGTATCTGAAAAATCACTCCTTGTGATCTGCTATCGCGTGCACCACGATGGCGTCAATAGGGCCATGGGGGATCATTCCTGGCCAGATTCATCTACTGCGGGGTTGAACGATGCGCGAGTCGGTTCAAGCAGAGGTCATGATGAGCTTCCTCGTCTCCGAGGAGCTTTCGTTCCGTATTCCGGTGGAGCTCCGGTACGAAGTGGGCGATCCGTACGCGATCCGGATGACCTTCCACCTGCCAGGTGACGCCCCCGTCACCTGGGCATTCGGCCGTGAGCTGCTGCTCGACGGTCTCAACAACCCGAGCGGCGACGGCGATGTGCATATCGGCCCGACCGAGCCCGAGGGCCTCTCGGACGTACACATCCGGCTCCAGGTCGGCACGGATCGTGCGCTCTTCCGCGCCGGCACGGCGCCTCTTGTGGCATTTCTCGACCGGACGGACAAGCTGGTGCCACTGGGGCAGGAGCACACGCTGGGTGACTTCGACGGCAATCTGGAAGAGGCGCTGGGCCGCATCCTCGCCAAGGAACAGAACGCCGGCTGAACAGGGACCACCCGCTGAGCAGGCAACACCGGTGCCATGTGGGCCCGGCGTTCGCGCTCACGCCTTACGGCGTCGGCCCCTCCCGGTCCGTACGGGGGCAGGAGCTCCGGCTTCCGCGCCGAGCCCCGTGCGGTCCGCGGAGACCACCAGGGCCGCGAGCACCGTCGTCACCGGCACCGAGGCGACCAGCCCGATCGATCCGACCAGGGTCCGGACGATCTCCATCGCGACCAGTTCGCTGGTGGCCACCGTTCCCACGCTGCTCTGGGCGATGGAGAAGAGCAGCAGCAGGGGCAGCGCGGCTCCCGCATAGGCGAGTACGAGCGTGTTGACGACCGAGGCGATGTGGTCGCGCCCGATCCTGATGCCCGCCCGGTAGAGCCGTCGTACGCCCATCGTCGGGTCTGCCTGGTGCAGTTCCCAGACCGCCGACGTCTGGGTGACGGTCACGTCGTCGAGCACGCCGAGCGAGCCGATGATCACACCGGCCAGCAGCAAGCCGCTCATGTCGATGTCCGGGAACAGCCCGTGGATCAGGCCGGTGTTGTCATCGGTGTTGCCGCTCAGGCTCGCCCAGCCGATGAAGAGCGAGCCCAGCAGCCCGATCAGCAGCAGCGAGACGAGTGTGCCGATGACGGCCACGGAGGTACGCGCGGTCAGCCCGTGACACATGTAGAGGGCGATCAGCATGATGGCGCTGGCCCCGATCACCGCGACGACCAGCGGATTCGAACCCTGCAGGATCGCCGGGAGGATGAACAGCGTCAGCACGGCGAACGAGACCGCGAGCGCGATGAGCGCCATCAGGCCGCGCAGCCTGCCCACCACGATCACCGCGAGGGCGAAGATCCCGGCGAGCAGAGCCATCGGGAACGTGCGGTCGACGTCGGTCACCGAGTACTGCAGATCACGGGGCGCGTCGGGCGCGTACGCCACCACCACCCCCTGACGGTCCTTCAGTTGCCTGGTCGCG
The DNA here is from genome assembly GCF_042796085.1 of Streptomyces sp. NPDC056452. Classification (NCBI taxonomy): domain Bacteria; kingdom Bacillati; phylum Actinomycetota; class Actinomycetes; order Kitasatosporales; family Streptomycetaceae; genus Streptomyces; species Streptomyces sp. NPDC056452. Next base: position 38,203 of record NZ_JBHTRI010000002.1, on the reverse strand, counting down.
TCGGGCTGGATGATCTCGACGAACGTTCGGCCCTTGTCCTTGCCGGTCGTCACCTCGATCGTGGCCTTCTTGCACAGCCCCGACTGCTCGTTGACGGCCTCACGCCCCGAGGGCGTCGAGGTGTCGCCGGTCGGCGGCACCTGCGCGGCGTTCACGTCCGCGCAGTCCACCCTGGCGATCTCCACCACCTTGCCCTGCTGGGTCTGCCGGTCGAAACCGACACCCGTGCGCTCGTGGGAGGGAGCGCCGCCCGGCCAGAAGACCACCAGACCGACGAGGACCGCTGCGGCGAACGGGATCAGCACGGCGGCGATGACCTTGCGCAGGTGCTTGGACACGGGCGCGGCGGGGCCGTGGCTGTGGGTGTGGCCCGGTGCATGGCTCTGCGTGCTGCCGGACTCGGGGCCGTGCGGTGCGGGGGCGCTCGGGGAGGACGTCACCGGGCGATCATCCCAAGAACGGGAGAGGCCCTCTGGCCAGCACGCCAGGAGGGAGGCTAGCGTGGAGGCACATTTGTACACGCGGGAGCTCGGAGCACCGGGCTGAGAGGGCGCTGACCTCCGTATATCCGTACGGGACACGCTGCGCCGACCGCCGAACCTGTTACCGGGTAATGCCGGCGTAGGGAGTAGGTCTCATGACCACAGCGGACGCACGCACGCCTGCCTCGAAGCAGAATGCGCAGAACGCCCAGAATGCGCAGGACGCGGCGAACAACGAGGCCGGGAAGTCCATCGGCTGGCACAAGGGGTACGTCCAGGGCTCGCGCCCGGACCTCCGGGTGCCGGTCCGTCAGGTGCACCTCACCAACGGCAAGGACGTGACGCTCTACGACACGTCGGGGCCGTACACCGATCCCACCACCGAGACCGATGTCCGCCGTGGGCTCACGCCCCTGCGGGAGAACTGGATCATCGCCCGCGGCGACACCGAGGAGTACGCGGGCCGCCCCGCGCGCCCCGAGGACGACGGCCTCAAGCACACGTCGCCGCGCGGCGGCCTGCGCAACCTCGACGCGGTCTTCCCCGGCCGCCCCCGCCAGCCCCGACGCAGCCGCGACGGTCAGCCGGTCACACAGCTCGCGTACGCCCGTCGCGGCGAGATCACTCCGGAGATGGAGTACGTCGCGATCAGGGAGAACGTGGCGCCCGAGGTGGTGCGCGAGGAGATCGCGGCAGGGCGGGCCGTGCTGCCGGCCAACGTCAACCACCCGGAGATCGAGCCGATGATCATCGGCAAGCGGTTCCTGGTGAAGGTCAACGCCAACATCGGCAACTCGGCGGTCACCTCCTCCATCGAGGAGGAGGTGGACAAGATGACCTGGGCGACCAAGTGGGGTGCCGACACGGTCATGGACCTGTCCACCGGCCGCAACATCCACACCACGCGCGAGTGGGTCCTGCGCAACTCCCCCGTTCCGATCGGCACCGTTCCGCTCTACCAGGCCCTGGAGAAGGTGGACGGCCGGGCCGAGGAGCTGACCTGGGAGATGTACAAGGACACCGTCATCGAGCAGGCCGAACAGGGCGTCGACTACATGACGGTGCACGCGGGGGTCCGGCTGCCGTACGTCCCGCTGACGGCCCGCCGCAAGACCGGCATCGTCTCCCGCGGCGGCTCGATCATGGCGGCCTGGTGCCTCGCGCACCACAAGGAGTCGTTCCTCTACGAGCATTTCGAGGAGCTCTGCGAGATCCTCGCGGCCTACGACGTGACCTACTCGCTCGGTGACGGCCTGCGCCCCGGCTCCATCGCCGACGCCAACGACGAGGCCCAGTTCGCCGAACTGCGCACGCTCGGTGAACTGAACTCCGTCGCCAAGCGGTTCGGCGTCCAGACGATGATCGAGGGCCCGGGCCATGTCCCGATGCACAAGATCAAGGAGAACATCGACCTCCAGCAGGAGATCTGCGAGGAGGCGCCGTTCTACACGCTCGGCCCGCTGACCACCGATGTCGCCCCGGCGTACGACCACATCACCTCGGGTATCGGTGCGGCGATGATCGCCTGGTGGGGGACGGCGATGCTCTGCTACGTCACGCCCAAGGAGCACCTGGGCCTGCCGAACAGGGACGACGTGAAGACCGGCGTCATCACCTACAAGATCGCCGCGCATGCGGCGGATCTCGCCAAGGGCCACCCCGGGGCGCAGGAGTGGGACGACGCGCTGTCGGACGCCCGGTTCGAGTTCCGCTGGGAGGACCAGTTCAACCTGGCGCTCGACCCCGACACGGCACGGGAGTTCCACGACGAGACGCTGCCGGCCGAGCCGGCGAAGACGGCGCACTTCTGCTCGATGTGCGGCCCGAAGTTCTGTTCGATGAAGATCAGCAGGAGCATCACGGAGCAGTTCGCCCCCGACCTTCTCCCCTCTGCCTCGGAAGAGGAGATCGAGGCGGGGATGCTGGAGAAGTCGAAGGAGTTCGCCGCGAGCGGCAACCGTGTGTACCTGCCGCTGGCGGACTGACTGCTGGCGGATTCGCAGGAAGTCACGGCGCTGTCCCGGGTGTTGCGTGTCCGGGGCGGCGCCGCCTGGCTGTTCATCATATTGTCCGCATTGAGCACGAAGAGTATGAGCAATGGCTGGTTTCGCGTGATGGGTCCTCTGATCGCCTGATTCCAGGTGCAGTTCGGCGACGGTACGGACACGGAAACGTGGCAGGTCTATGTACGTTTCGGCAGGGGCATGCCCTGGCTTGACCACTTCCTTATCTGTGCCTTACCTTCCGCTGTGCTTGGCCGAAAAGGTGTGCGCCCCGACCGGGGGCGCCAGGGGAGGGAAACACAGTGAGCTGGTACCTGAACGTACTCAAGAACTACGCGGGCTTCAGCGGTCGTGCGCGCCGCAAGGAGTACTGGATGTTCGCGCTCTTCAACGTCATCATCGCCGGGGTCCTGCTCGGTATCGGTGCTGCCATCGACACCCAGATCCCGTACATCATCTACATCCTCGCTGTGATCATCCCCTCGCTCGCCGTCGTCGTCCGCCGGCTGCACGACACGGGCCGTTCGGGCTGGTGGTTCCTGATCTCGTTCGTCCCGCTCGTGGGCGGCATCATCCTGCTCGTCTTCATGTGCTCCGAGGGTGCGCACGAGGCCAACGAGTACGGCGCGAACCCCAAGCTCGCCCCCCAGGGAGTCTGACGGGGCGCTCCGACCGGGTGGTCGGAGCACCACGCACACCGAACAACGCAGAGGCCGGGTGCAGCGCGAGCTGCCCCGGCCTTCGCCGTGCCGGATCGCGAAACGGCCCCTGCCCTGCCGGGTCGTGGAACGGCCCCTGCCCTGCCGGGTCGTGGAACGGCCCCTGCGGTGCCGGGTCGCGAAACGGCCCCTGCGGTGCCGGATCGCGACCGGGATCACTCAGGCTGGTGTTCGGGGCCGCCGAAGTCGGGACTGGTGAAGTCGGGGCTGGTGAACGACGGACGCGGTCCGGCCGACGGGCCGTCCTGCGGGCCGGAGAAATCCGGTCTGCTGTAGCCGATCTTCGGGATGCGGTTCGCCGAGCGGTGCGGGGTCCGTGAGGCCGGCCCCGCGGTCGGGTCGGCCAGGGCGTCCCGCAGGAAGGGCAGGATGCCGCGCTCCAGCAGTGCGTGGCGCCAGGCCTCCCTGGCGCGTGCCACGTCCTCCGGCAATTCCTGCTCGTCGTCCATGGCCGGCAGCGCGGTGGCTCCGTTCCGCAGTGCGGTGAGGAGGAGTCCGACCGCGGCGACCAGGATGGCCGCGGCGGCGACCGCCGCGAAGAACCATCCGGCGGCGACCAGAGTGCCGCCGAAGGCCAAGGACGGGCTGACGGCCTTCAGGAGATAGCCGACCAGCAGGAATATGAGGGCGGCGGAGCCGGCCAGCACAGGGGCCAGCGCGGCGATGACAGCAAGGGTTCCCGCGCCCGCCCCGTCTGTGTCGTCCGGTGCCGGTCCGAGGCCTGACCCGAGGGCGGATTCGGGACCCGAGGCGTCGGCCGGTCCGCGCAGTTCGCCGCGGACCTTCACGTAGTGGTCGTACTCGGTCGCGGCGGCTGCGGTGATCAGAGCGGTGGCGTTCAGCGCCATCGTCCGCAGTTGTTCCGCGTTGAGCCGGTCCCCCACACCGTCCAGATCCGGGCGTTCGTGAGCATGGCGCAGAGAGTCGGCAAGGATCCGCTCGTACTCGGGTCGGTCCTCGGCCAGCAGGTGCGGAGCGCTTTTCATGTGCATCCCCCGATGCTCCGTAGGGCCTGATCGACCGCCTGGGCCGGGCGATCGGGCGGAAACGGAGGAGAGCCTGCTACTGATACGCCGATGGTAGAGCGACCACGGCACGGGTTGACAGGGTGTTTCCGGAAATAGGCCCAGTGGCCGGCGTTGTCAGGTCGTGGGTGCGTCTTCCCCGACGGCCGTCAGTCATTCAGGGGAAGTTGGACGACCAATAGCTTTCCGGCCATGGTCACTCCGCCGTCCATGGCGATGGCGAGCCCGTCCGCGTACACGTGCGGACCGTCCACCACGGGGCGGGCGCTGTCTTCGCCGTCCTCGGATCCGACCTCGCCGAGCAGGTACGGGATGGGACTGTGACCATGCACGACGCGCTGTCCGCCGTACGTCGACATCAGCTCGCGAACGGCCTGCGAGCCGCCCTCGTCGCGGAAGGCGAACCGCTTGGTGAGCTTGCGGAAGAGGTCCCAGCACTCATCGGCGTCGTTACGCGTGAGAATGGCGTGCACCGTGTCGTTGACGTCCTCGATGGTGGTGCCGTAGTCGAGGTAGGCCGTCGTGTCGGAGTGCATCAGCAGGTGCCCGTCCTCCTCCACGACCGCGTCGAGCCGGGCCATCCACTGCAGATGGACGTCCTGGAGCCGTTCCATGTCGGTCTTCTGGCCGCCGTTGAGCAGCCAGGCCGCCTGGAAGGTCGCGGTACCCGCACCGGAGTTCACCGGGGTGTCGCCGAACCTCTTGGCACCCAGGAGCAGCAGTTCGTGATTGCCCATGAGGGCCTTGCAGTACCCGCCGGCCGCCGCGGCCTCGGCCGAGAGCCGCATGACGAGATCGATCACGCCGATGCCGTCCGGGCCCCGGTCGGTGAAGTCGCCGAGGAACCACAGTCTGGCGTTGCCGGCGGACCACCGGCCCTCGGAGTCGATGAGGCCCTGCCGGCCGAGGGCGGAAAGGAGCTCGTCCAGATAGCCGTGGACGTCGCCGACGACGTAGAGGGGGCCCCGTCCCGTGCCGGAGGCCGGCCGGGGCTGGGGAACGGCCTGCACCTGGACGGTGTCGCCACGGTTGATCACGGGAAGATCGCGCGCGGTGGGGGTGTACCCCTCCGGCTCGTCGCCCACAACGGCGTTGCCGGGATGCGGCGACGGCGAAGGCATCGGTGCCTGCGCATACGGCGGTACGCGGAAGTCACGCAACGTCGCTGTCCGCACCACGGGTTCCTGACCGGCCCCCTGAGTCATCGACCCCTCCACCACCGTCGCGCCGCCGTACACCTGACGGGCCCTGCCTGGTAGAGGTGGTCCGCGGTGTCGTGCGCCCATCATAGGAATGCGGATCGTGCTCTGGGACGCACCAGGGGTGGTGAATCCGAGTGCACGCATGGTTCACCGACCGTTTGGTCCGGATTAATCCGATCAGTCCCCGGCGGGGGAGCGTGGCGGGCTGACCGTGGTGCGCGGCGGACGACGCTGCGAGGACGTCCGGACGATGAGTTCCGTCGGTATCACCTGCTCCAGCGGTCCGTCGTGCTCGACGCCCTCGATGGCGTCGATGAGGAGCTGGACGACAGCCGTGCCGATTCTCCGCGGCTTGAGCGAGAGCGTCGTGATCGGGGGATCGGTCGCCGCGTACACGGTGGACTCGCTGCAGCAGACCACCAGCAGGTCCTCGGGGACCCGCAGGCCGTAGCGGCGGGCGGCGGCGAGCAGATCGGTCCCATTGGGGTCGAAGAGCCCGTAGACGGCGTCGGGCCGGTCCGGGCGGGCGAGGAGCCGGTCGGCGGCCACGGCGCCCGCACAGGGGTCGTGGGCCGGATAGGACTCGTAGACCGGGTCCTGGCCCACCCGCTCGCACCAGTGGAGGTAGGCGGTGGTCGAGAGGCGGGTGTAGGTGTCGGTGGTGGTGCCGGTCAGCAGTCCGATGCGGCGGGCTCCGGCGGCGGCCAGGTGGTCGAGGAGGTCGAGTACGGCCGCCCGGTGATCGTTGTCGACCCAGGCGGTGACCGGCAGCGTGCCGGCCGGCCTCCCGTCCGACACGACAGGCAGGCCCTGCCGCACGAGTTCGGTGACCACCGGGTCCTGGTCGGAGGGGTCGATGACGACGGTGCCGTCCAGGGCGACGTTCGACCAGACGTCGTGGCGCGAGGTGGCGGGGAGGATGACCAGGGCGTAGCCGCGGGCGAGCGCCGCCGATGTGGCGGCTCTGGCCATCTCCGCGAAGTAGGCGAACTCGGTGAAGGTGAAGGGTTCGTCCCCGTACGTGGTCACGGTGAGGCCGATGAGCCCCGACCTGCCGGTACGGAGGGTGCGGGCCGCGGCGGACGGGCGGTAGCCCAGCCGCTCGGCGACCTCGCGGACATGTCGGCGGGTGGCGTCCGGGAGCCTGCCCTTGCCGTTGAGCGCGTCGGAGACGGTCGTGATGGAGACTCCGGCCGCGGCGGCTACATCCCGGATCCCCGCCCGTCCCTGTCGGCCGCTGCGCCGGGGCGTCTCTGTCCGGCTCACCTGGTGCTTCCCTGCTGCTGTCATGGCGAGCCGATAGTAGGGCTCCGGCGGTGGGTTGGGCCGGTCGCATATGCGTACGTTGACAGGCACGTTTCTGCATGATCATGAGGCATTAAATGCCTTGCAAATCAAGGGTGTTGGCGGGTTGGAGGCCAATGTGTCATGTGTCGGTGTGCATGGGCCTGCTAATTGGCTCATGTCTCGAAGAGGTCTCAACTCACCTGTTCGAGTGATGCGCGCTACGGCGTGAGCCACCGGCGCGCGCCACGGGGCGCGGCGCTCCCCCCGGAGGGCTCGTCGTCCTGCCGGGCATTGACGGTGCTTTCCGGCACAGCGGACGATTCTCCGGTCAGGCCATTCGCAGGGACGTCGAATCCTCTTAAGGTGAGCAGTATTGATGTGTACGGATGGTCGAGGAGGACCTGCGGTGAGCGAGACGAGCCCCAAGCTGCGTGCCGAGCTGGATGGTGTGCCTGCCTATGTGCCGGGCAAGCCGGCGGCTGCCGACGGACCGGTTGCTTTCAAGCTGTCCTCCAACGAGAACCCGTATCCGCCGCTGCCGGGGGTCATGGAGTCCGCGCTCGGCGCCGCCGCGAACTTCAACCGGTACCCGGACATGGCCTGCACCGGCCTGATGAACGAGCTGGCCGACCGGTTCGGTGTGCCCGTCTCCCATCTGGCCACCGGTACCGGCTCGGTCGGTGTGGCGCAGCAGCTGCTCCAGGCCACTTCCGGCCCGGGTGACGAGGTCATCTACGCGTGGCGTTCCTTCGAGGCCTATCCGATCATCACCCAGGTCAGCGGCGCGACCTCGGTCAAGGTGCCGCTCACCGACGGCGAGGTGCACGATCTCGACGCGATGGCCGGGGCGATCACCGACCGCACCCGGATGATCTTCGTCTGCAACCCGAACAACCCGACCGGCACCGTGGTGCGCCGGGCGGAGCTGGAGCGCTTCCTGGACCGGGTGCCGGGCGATGTGCTGGTGGTGCTCGACGAGGCGTACAAGGAGTTCATCCGGGACGCCGACGTGCCTGACGGCATCGAGATCTACCGGGACAGGCCCAATGTGGCGGTGCTGCGGACCTTCTCCAAGGCCTACGGCCTGGCGGGTCTGCGGGTCGGGTTCGCGGTGGCGCACGAGCCGGTGGCTGCCGCCCTGCGCAAGACCGCCGTCCCCTTCGGGGTCAGCCAGGTCGCCCAGGACGCCGCGGTCGCCTCGCTGCGGGCGGAGGACGAACTGCTGGGCCGGGTCGGGTCGCTGGTCGGCGAGCGCACCCGGGTCTACGAGGGGCTGGTGAAGCAGGGCTGGACCGTGCCCGAGTCCCAGGCCAACTTCGTCTGGCTCCGGCTCGGGGACCGTACGCTCGAATTCGCCGCGACGTGCGAGCGGGCGGGTGTGATGGTCAGGCCGTTCGCGGGTGAGGGCGTGCGGGTCACGATCGGTGAGACCGAGGCCAACGACGTGTTCCTGAAGGTGGCGGAGTCGTTCCACAGGGAGCGGTAGGAGGGCGGCTCGACCGCCTGCGTGCCGGTGGCCCCGGACCTCGTTCTACGAGGTCCGGGGCCACTGTGCTGAGCGGCCGGACGGACGTGGACGCGGTGTCCGGTATCGGTGGCTCGGTCCGGTCGGCCGGAAAGCACCCCCCGCGCGATGGCTTCGAAGATGTGTGCGCCATAATTGCTTGTGAATGTGAACGCGTTCACAAGCGCACCCCGTTTCATCCCGTGATCGGTGGGATTGGTGGGGCAAGCTGCGGCTGTGATCACGGCGACGTAAGGAGAAAAGGGCGTGAACCTAGCTCTGGCGCCAGAGACTCTGGCGCGATGGCAGTTCGGCATCACCACCGTCTACCACTTCCTGTTCGTCCCACTGACGATCTCCCTCGCCGCCCTCACGGCCGGCCTGCAGACCGCCTGGGTGCGCACGGACAACGAGAAGTACCTCAGGGCCACGAAGTTCTGGGGCAAGCTCTTCCTGATCAACATCGCCATGGGTGTGGTCACGGGCATCGTCCAGGAATTCCAGTTCGGCATGAACTGGTCCGACTACTCGCGGTTCGTCGGTGACGTCTTCGGCGCGCCGCTCGCCTTCGAGGCGCTGATCGCGTTCTTCTTCGAGTCCACCTTCATCGGGCTGTGGATCTTCGGCTGGGACAAACTGCCGAAGAAGATCCATCTCGCCTGCATCTGGATGGTCTCCATCGGAACGATCCTCTCGACGTTCTTCATCCTGGCGGCCAACTCCTGGATGCAGCACCCGGTCGGCTACCGGATAAACGAGGAACGGGGACGTGCCGAGCTCACGGACTTCTGGCACGTGCTCACCCAGAACACCGCGCTCACCCAGTTCTTCCACACCATCACGGCGGCGTTCCTCGTCGGCGGCGCGTTCATGGTCGGCATCTCCGCCTTCCACCTCGCGCGCAAGAAGCACATCCGGGTGATGCGGACATCGCTGCGCCTCGGACTGGTCACGGTCGTGGTCGCGGGCATGCTCACCGCGGTCAGCGGTGACCTGCTCGGCAAGGTGATGTTCAAGCAGCAGCCGATGAAGATGGCCGCGGCGGAAGCCCTGTGGGAAGGGGAGCACGGTGCGCCCTTCTCGCTCTTCGCGGTGGGGGACGTCGCCGAGGGGCACAACACCGTAGAGGTCTCGATCCCCGGAATACTGTCCTTCCTCGCGGACGACAGCTTCACCTCGTACGTCCCCGGCATCAACGACATCAACAAGGCCGAGCAGGAGAAGTTCGGCCCGGGTGACTACCGGCCGAACATCCCCGTGGCCTTCTGGAGCTTCCGTTGGATGATCGGCTTCGGCATGGCGTCCTTCGGGCTCGGACTGCTGGGGCTGTGGCTGACGCGGAAGAAGTTCATGCTGCCGCAGGCCCTGCGGACCGGTGAGGACGAGGTGCCCCATCTGGTGCTCTTCAAGAACAAGGCGCTGAGCCCGAAGCTCACCCGCTTCTACTGGATCGTCGCCCTGTGGACCATGCTCTTCCCGCTGATCGCCAACTCCTGGGGCTGGATCTTCACGGAGATGGGCCGCCAGCCGTGGGTGGTGTACGGCGTGTTCCAGACCCGTGACGCGGTCTCCCCCGGTGTCTCGCAGGGGGAGGTGCTCACCTCGATGATCGTCTTCACGGCGCTCTACGCGGTGCTCGCCGTGATCGAGGTCAGGCTCCTCCTGAAGTACGTCAAGGCCGGCCCGCCGGAGCTCACGGAGGCCGACCTCAATCCGCCCACCAGGATCGGCGGCCATGACCAGGACGCCGACAGGCCCATGGCCTTCTCCTACTGAGAGCAGCGGAGCTGAGAGATGGAACTCCACGACGTCTGGTTCGTGCTCATCGCCGTCCTCTGGACGGGGTACTTCTTCCTGGAGGGATTCGACTTCGGAATCGGCGTACTGACCAAGCTGCTCGCCCGTGACCGCAAGGAACGGCGCGTACTGATCAACACGATCGGGCCCGTCTGGGACGGGAACGAGGTGTGGCTGCTCAGCGCGGGCGGTGCGACCTTCGCCGCTTTTCCCGAGTGGTACGCCACGCTGTTCTCCGGCTTCTACCTGCCGCTGCTGATCATCCTCGTCTGCCTGATCGTGCGCGGTGTGGCCTTCGAGTACCGGGCGAAGCGGCCGGAGGAACGGTGGCAGGCCAACTGGGAGCACGCGATCTTCTGGACCTCCCTGATCCCGTCGGTGCTCTGGGGTGTGGCCTTCGGGAACATCGTCCGGGGCGTCAAGATCGACGCCGACATGGAGTACGTCGGCAACTTCTGGGACCTGCTCAACCCTTACGCGATCCTCGGCGGGCTGGTCACGCTGTCCCTCTTCACCTTCCACGGCGCCGTGTTCGCCGCGCTGAAGACCGTCGGGGACATCCGGGAGCGGGCGCGCAAGCTGGCGCTCGGACTGGGGCCGGCTGCCGCGGTACTCGCCCTGGGCTTCCTCATCTGGACCCAGGCGGACAACGGTGACAGTTGGAGCCTGGGGGCGCTGATCGTCGCCGCGGTTTCACTGACCGGCGCGATCGGAGCCATCGCGAGGGGACGGGAGGGCTGGTCGTTCGCGCTCTCCGGACTGACCATCGCGGCCGCGGTGACCATGCTCTTCCTGACGCTCTTCCCGAACGTCATGCCGTCCTCGCTGAACGACGCCTGGAACCTGACGGTGACCAACGCCTCTTCGTCCCCGTACACACTCAAGATCATGACCTGGTGTGCCGCTGTCGCGACCCCGGTGGTGCTGCTGTACCAGGGCTGGACCTACTGGGTGTTCCGCAAGCGCATCGGCACGCAGCACATCGCCGATCCGCACTGACAGGCGACAGGCGAAGGCGACGGACGACAGGCGAGGCGCGACAGCCGACGTCTGACAGCCGAAAGGCACAGACGCTGCGTCAGCAGGTGCGGCGTCGAACGACTGGCATGAGCTCACTGGGGAGCTGTTTCACGTGAAACCGATCGATCCGCGTCTGCTTCGGTACGCCCGCGCCACCCGTCTGTTCCTGGCGGCCGTGGTGGCACTCGGACTGGTCGGCGCAGCCCTGGTGATCGCCCAGGCCATGCTCGTCGCCGAAGTGGTGGTGGGCGGATTCGAGGACGGGCTGACCGTTTCCGGACTCCGCACACCACTGCTGCTGCTCGCCGCGGTCGCGCTGGGCCGGGCACTGGTGGCCTGGCTGACCGAGCTGGCCGCGTACCGGGCGAGCGCTGCGGTCAAGTCCGAACTGCGCGGCAGGCTCCTGGAGCGGGCGGCAGTCCTGGGCCCGGACTGGCTGAGCGGACAGCGCACCGGTTCGCTGGTGGCTCTCGCCACCCGGGGTGTCGACGCGCTCGACGACTACTTCTCGCGCTATCTCCCGCAACTGGGACTCGCGGTCGTGGTGCCGGTGGCGGTTCTGGCCCGCATCGTCACGGAGGACTGGGTCTCGGCCGCGATCATCGTGGTGACGCTGCCGCTCATCCCCCTTTTCATGATTCTCATCGGCTGGGCCACCCAGTCCCGCATGGACCGTCAGTGGCGGCTTCTGTCGCGGCTGTCCGGGCACTTCCTCGATGTCGTAGCGGGGCTGCCGACGCTGAAGGTCTTCGGTCGCGCCAAGGCGCAGGCCGACTCGATTCGCACCATCACCTCGCAGTACCGCCTGGCCACGCTGAAGACGCTGCGGATCGCCTTCCTGTCGTCCTTCGCGCTGGAGTTGCTGGCGACGCTCTCCGTGGCGCTGGTCGCCGTGACGGTCGGAATGCGCCTCGTCCACGGGGAACTCGACCTCTACACCGGCTTGGTGGTCCTCATCCTGGCGCCCGAGGCCTTCCTGCCGATCCGGCAGGTGGGTGCTCAGTACCACGCCGCAGCAGAAGGGCTCTCGGCCGCAGAGGAGATCTTCGCGGTGCTGGAGACCGAACCCCGGCCCGTGGGCGCCCAGGATGCTCCGCCCTCGTTGAGGCTCGAACTGGAGCAGGTGACGGTCCGGCACCGGGGCCGTACCGAACCCTCGCTGGATGCCGTGTCCCTGGTGGTGGAACAGGGAGAGACCGTCGCCCTGGTCGGCCCCAGCGGGGTGGGCAAGTCCACGCTCCTCAACGTGGTGCTCGGGTTCGCCTCACCTGACGAGGGACGGGTACGGGTCGGCGGAACCGACCTGTCCGAGCTCTCCCCCGAACGCTGGCGCGAGCAGATCGCGTGGGTCCCGCAGCGTCCTCACCTCTTCGCCGGAACGATCGCGGAGAACGTACGGCTGGCGCGTCCGGACGCCGACGACGACGCGGTCACGGCGGCGCTGCGGGACGCGGGGGCGTACGACTTCGTGGCCGGCCTGCCGGACGGGATGCGGACACCGCTGGGTGAGGACGGTGCCGGGCTCTCCGCGGGCCAGCGCCAACGGCTGGCACTGGCGCGGGCGTTCCTTGCCGACCGGCCGCTGCTGCTGCTCGACGAGCCGACGGCGAGCCTGGACGGCGAGACGGAAGCGGGCATCGTCGACGCGGTACGGAGGCTGGCGGAGGGGCGCACGGTGCTGCTGGTCGTACACCGCCCCGCGCTGCTCGCGGTCGCGGACCGGGTGGTGGCGCTGGAGCCGCGGGCGGCAGGGGCGGGCATCGTACGGCCGGCGGTGGCGGGCCCGAGCGGGACGGACGGGCTGGACGGGGCCGGCCGGCTTGATGTCCCGGCGGCTCGGGCCCCCGGTGAGCCGATGTACCGGGGCGACCCGGAACTGCTCAAGGACACCGCTCCGAGGACCGGCGGCCGGGTGCTCGCCAGGGTCAGGGAGGCTGCCGGTGCCCAGCACAGGAAGCTGGGTCTCGCGCTGCTGCTGGGCAGCCTCGCCGTGGGCTCGTCCGTCGGCCTCATGGCTGTCTCCGGCTGGCTGATCTCGCGTGCGTCGGAGCAGCCCCCGGTGCTCTATCTGATGGTCGCGGTCACCGCGACCCGTGCTTTCGGAATCGGCCGGGCCGTGTTCCGCTATGCCGAGCGGCTGGTCTCCCACGACGCGGTGCTCAGGATGCTCGCCGAGCTCAGAGTCGCCGTGTACCGAGGGCTCGAACGCATCGCGCCGGCCGGCCTGCGGACGACACGGCGCGGCGACCTGCTGTCCCGGCTGGTCTCCGACGTGGACGCGCTGCAGGACTACTGGCTGCGCTGGCTGCTGCCAGCAGGAACCGCGCTCGCGGTCGGGGCCGGGGCTGTCGGCTTCACCAGCTGGCTCCTCCCGGAGGCCGGCGCCGTCCTGGCCGTCGGCCTGCTCCTTGCCGGCGTGGGCGTACCGCTGGTCAGCGGGGCCTGCGCCCGGCACGCGGAACGCCAACTGGCTCCGGCCCGGGCCGCGCTGGCCACCAGAATCACCGATCTGCTCGGCGGGACGGCGGAGCTGACCGTCGCCGGTGCGCTGCCCTCCCGCCGGAGTCAGGTGCGCGCGGCCGACGGCGTACTCACCCGGATCGCCTCGCGCGCCGCGACCGCGACCGCGCTCGGTGGCGGACTCTCCGCGCTGATCTGCGGCCTCACCGTCGTCGGTGCCGCACTCGTCGCCGTGCCTGCGGTGCTCGACGGACGGCTGGCCGGCGTGGAGCTCGCCGTCGTCGTCCTCACCCCGCTGGCGGCGTTCGAGGCCGTGACAGGGCTGCCGCTCGCCGTGCAGTACCGCCAGCGGGTCAAGCAGAGCGCCGAGCGGGTCTACGAGGTGCTCGACGCCCCCCTGCCGGTCCGGGAGCCCGTCGCACCGGCCGAGGCGCCGGCCTCGCCCTTCCCGCTCTCCGTAAGGGCGTTGTCGGCGCGCTACGAAGGAGCCGAGCGGGACGCCCTGCATTCCGTGGACCTGACGCTGCTCCCGGGTAAGCGCGTTGCTGTCGTAGGGCCGTCCGGATCGGGAAAGACGACACTTGCCCAGGTTCTGCTCCGCTTCCTGGACGCACGGGAGGGGACGTACCGGATCGGCGGCGTCGAGGCGGCCGCGCTGGAAGGGGACACGGTCCGGACGTTCGTCGGGCTGTGCGCCCAGGACGCCCACGTCTTCGACAGTTCCATCCGCGAGAACCTTCGGCTTGCCCGCACCGGCGCCACGGACGGCGAGCTGCGGGACGCGCTCGCCCGGGCGCGGCTGCTGGACTGGGTCCGGGCGCTGCCGGACGGCCTCGACACCCTGGTGGGCGAACACGGCGCCCGGCTCTCGGGCGGCCAGCGGCAGCGGCTCGCGCTGGCCCGTGCACTCCTTGCGGACTTTCCCGTTCTCGTCCTCGACGAGCCCGCAGAGCACCTCGATGTGGCCACGGCGGATGCGCTGACGGCCGATCTGCTGGACGCCACTCGGGGACGTACGACCGTGCTGATCACCCATCGTCTGGCGGGACTCGACGCGGTGGACGAGGTCCTGGTGCTGGACGGAGGCCGCGTGGTGCAGCAGGGAACGTACGCCGCGCTGGCCGCTCAGGACGGGCCGTTGCGCCGGATGCTGGATCGCGAGCAGGAGCCGGAGCGACTGGAGGAGGCGCGGCTGCGGAAGACGAGGCTGCGGGAGACGCGTCCGGCGGAGGTGCGGATGTGACGGCTGGAGATGGCAGCCGACTTTCCGGACCAATCGTGACTAACTAGGCTCGGTTCATGCCTGAGCAGGACGCGAAGGACTCACCCGGTGCCACGGCGCAGGCCGACGAGAGCCTGCAGGGACTCTCCACGGAACTGACCGCCCGTGTTCCGCAGCTGTTGGACGCCATGCGGTCCCTCGGTACGGGGCTGCAGCTCCATTCGACCCTCGAGCGCATCTGCGAGACCGCGGCCGAGCTCGCCCACGCCCGCTACGCGGCGATCGGCGTGGTCGACGACTCGGGTGACGGCCTTTCCGACTTCATCAGCCACGGAGTCCCGGAAGAGATCGCCCACGCCATCGGGCGCCGGCCCGACGGCCGTACCGGGCTCCTCGGCGCACTGATTCATGATCCGGTTCCCATCCTGCTGTCGGACGTGGCGGCCGACCCGCGTTTCACCGGGTTTCCGCCCGCCCACCCCAGGATGCGGACCTTCCTCGGGGTGCCGATCCGCGTCCAGGGCGAGATCTTCGGGAATCTCTACGTGGCGGAGAAGCACGGCGGGGCCGACTTCGACGACCACGACCTGCACATGCTGCGGGTGCTCGCGACGGAGGCCGGGATCGCAATCGGGCATGCGCAGTTGTACGAGGCCGCCCGCCAGCGGGAACGGTGGATCGAAGGTTCGGTGGCCGTCACCACCGCCCTTCTCTCCGGTGGGGACGCCGAGGACGCGCTGGCTGTCGTCGCCGAACAGACACGCCGCCTCGCCGACTCCGCCGCGGGAATCGTCCTGCTGCCGGCCGAGGAGGGTGGCCTGGAGATCGTCGCCGTCGCCGGCACCAAGCCGTCCGCCTCGCTCGGAGTGATCATTCCGTCCCGAAGCCCCGTGGTGGCGGCACTCCTCAGGGGTGAGGCGGTCTTCATGGACGACGCGGCGACCGACCCCCGCATGATCACCAGGCTGTCCCACCAGTTCGGCCCGCACATGCTGCTGCCGCTGCGCAGCGGCGGACGGGTGCTCGGCGCGCTCTCCGTCCCGCGAGAACGCGGCGGCCGCCCGTTCACCCAGGCGGAACGCACGCTGGCCACCCAGTTCGCCGCGCAGGCCGCCCTTGCGCTGAAGATGGCCGAGGCCCAGCGCGACCGGGAGCGGCTCGCGGTGTACGAGGACCGGGACCGGATCGCCCGTGACCTCCACGACCTCGTCATTCAACGTCTGTTCGCCGCCGGGATGATGCTGGAACGCGCGCAGCGCCGCTCGACCGTCCCCGCGGTGCGGAACGGCGTCGGACGGGCCGTCGACGAACTGGACGTGACCATCCAGGAGATCCGTACCGCCATCTTCGCGCTGCAGCAGGAAACGGCCGAGGCGCCGTCCGGACTGCGGACCCGGGTGCTGCGGGAGATCAACATGGCGGCGGTGCCCCTGGGCTTCAAGCCCTCGCACCGCTTTCTCGGCCCCGTCGACTCACTGGTCGGGGAACTCGCGGGCAAGAACCTCATCGCGGCGCTGCGCGAGGCGCTGTCCAACACGTTCCGGCACGCCGGGGCTTCCAGGGTCGAGGTGAGCGTGGATGCGACCGCGACCCTCCCCGACGGACGGGACGCCGTGCGGCTCTCGGTCGTCGACGACGGGGTGGGTATCCCGGACAGCGGGCGGCGCAGCGGACTGCGCAACCTCGCACGCCGTGCGGAGTCCCTGGGGGGAGCGAGCTGGTTCGGGCCGGGGGAGGACGGCGGTGGTGCGGCGGTGGTCTGGGAGGTCCCGCTCTGACGACGCCGGGGCATCGGCACGGATCTGCCGTGCCCCCGTGCGGGCGGTGTCAGTGTCAGCGGGTGGCGAGGATCCGCTCGATGACGACCGCGACACCGTCCTCGTTGTTGGAAAGGGTCACACCGGAGGCGGCGGCCACCGCGGCCGGGTGGGCATTGCCCATCGCGAACGAGGCGCCGGCCCAGCTCAGCATCTCGACGTCGTTGGGCATGTCCCCGAAGGCGACGACTTCGGACTGGCTGATGCCGCGCTGCGCACAGCACGCGGCGAGCGTGCCGGCCTTGGAGACCCCGAGTCCGCTGATCTCCAGGAGGGCGGTGGGACTGGAACGGGTGAACGAGGCCCGGTCCCCCGCAGCCTCACGGGCCAGCGTGAGGAAGGCGTCCGGCGCCAGTTCGGCGTGGTGGGCCAGGACCTTCAGTACCGGGGCGCCGGAACCCGGCGCCTCCTCGTGGAGCAGCTTCTCCGCGACGGCGACCGTGGCCCCCGGGTCCATGTGGAAGGGCGGGTAGGCAGGTTCGTAGTGGATGCCCGTGGTCAGCTCGACCGCGAAGGAGACCCCCGGTACGGCCTCCCGCAGAACATGAACCACGTCCAGGGCCACGTCGCGCTCCAGCGGGCGGACCTCGATCAGCCGGCCGTCCGCGTGCAGATCGGCGACGGCGGCCCCGTTCGCGCAGATCGCCATGCCATGACCGTGCACATGGGCGCTCACGACGTCCATCCAGCGGGCGGGCCGCCCGGTGACGAAGAAGACTTCGATCCCCGCCTCCTCCGCTGCGGCGAGGGCGGCGACGGTGCGGTCCGACAGGGTCTTGTCGTCGCGCAGCAGGGTGCCGTCCAGGTCGGTGGCGATCAGCCGTGTCACGGCAGGAAGAGGCGAGTCGATAGCTGAGGTCACCTGCCCATTCTCCCGCATGGAGTTGCACGGGCGTGCAGAGGGGCGCCCATCTGAGATGGCGCGCCCCTGAACTGCAGAACATGTCAAGGGCATATGCCGACGGCTGTTCGGCCGCGAATCGCCGCCCGGGCGCGGGAGAGCGCAGCCGGACGAGGGTGACGCGGCCGAAGCGGCCGGACGCAGGCCCGGACGGTCAGCCGAGCTGGGACAGGCCCTCGGTGGCGATCCGCTCGAACACCTTCTCGTCGACGGCGAAGTCGGAGTCAGGCACCGGCCAGTGCACGACGATCTCGGTGAAGCCGAGCTCGGCATGCGTACCGGCGAAGTCCACGAACGCGTCGAAGGACTCCAGAGGACGGTCCGGCGTGAAGCCGGTGAGCAGGACCTTGTCCAGCTCCGAGACGTCCCGGCCCACGGACTCGCACGCCGCGCCGAGCTTGGAGACCTGTCCGCGGATGGCCGCGACGGACTGCTCCGGGGTGCCGCTCTCGTACAGCTTCGGATCGCCCGTCGTCACCCACGCCTGTCCGTACCGTGCCGCCAGCTTCAGGCCCCGCGGCCCCGTGGCGGCGATCGCGAAGGGCAGCCGGGGGCTCTGCACGCAGCCGGGGATGTTCCGGGCCTCGTTCGCGGAGTAGAGCCGGCCCTCATGCGTCACCGAAGGCTCCCGCAGCAGCCGGTCCAGGAGCGGCACGAACTCGTCGAAGTGGTCCGCGCGCTCCCGCGGTGTCCACGGCTCCTCGTCGCTCCTGCGCAACGTCGTGGCGTCGAAGCCGTTCCCGCCGGCGCCGATCCCGAGCGTGATCCGCCCTGCGGAGACGTCGTCCAGCGTGATGAGGTCCTTGGCGAGCGTCACCGGGTGCCGGAAGTTGGGCGAGGTGACCAGGGTGCCCAGGCGCAGCCGCTCCGTGGCGGCAGCAGCGGCCGTCAGGGTCGGGACCGCGCCGAACCACGGGCCGTCGCGGAAGGTCCGCCAGGCCAGATGGTCGTAGGTGTACGCCGCGTGGAAACCCAGTTCCTCGGCGCGGACCCACAGGGCCCGGCCGCCGTCGTGCCAGCGGCGGATGGGGAGGATCACGGTGCTCAGGCGGAGTGAGGACGTCATGCACCCGACTCTACGGCGATGCGCGGTGTCCTCGACGTCGGCGGGGGCGGAGCGGGCGCGGGGAGACCGGCCCCGGCGGCCGAACCGCTCCCGAGGTCACTCGCGCAGCCTCAGGAACTGCGGTGGTACGGAGTCGGTGAGCCACACGCCGTTGGTACTGACGTGAAAGACGTGGCCCGCCCGGTGCATGGCGCCCGCGTCCACGGAGAGGATGACCGGCACTCCGCGCCGGGCGCCGACGCGAGTCGCCGTCTCGCGGTCGGGCGAGAGGTGGACGTGGTGGCGGTCCATGGGCCGCAGTCCTTCGGCACGGATCACGTCAAGCACCCGGCCCACCGTGCCGTGGTAGAGGTACGCGGGCGGCTCGGCCGGCGGCAGCCCGAGGTCGACCGTGACCGTGTGGCCCTGGTTCGCCCGGATGCGGTCGCCGTCGACGGCGAAGCGCTGCTTGTCGTTGGCCGCGACGACATGGTCGAGCTCCGCGCGGGTGATGGGGAACCCGTGTCCGGCGCAGGCCCGCATCAGTTCGTCGATGGGCACCCAGCCGGAGGGGTCGAGGGTGATTCCGATCCGTTCCGGCTGATGCCGCAGGTGTTTCGACAGGTACTTGGACACCTTGACGGTGCGTCGCTCGTCCATCCCGTCAGAGTGCCCGCAGCGTCCGTCCCGGCGCACCCCGATTTCGCTCAGAGTTCGTGACACTCATGGGGGTGCTCAGGTTTGATCCACAGCCAACTCAGGTTATCCACAGGCTATTTGGCGATTCTGTGGACAAGTAGCATGGCTTTTAAGGCTTTTGTCCAAGTTGTTCTGATGTGGCATGAGATGAAGCCAGTGCATCCAATGCTCGTGCCTGAACCTCTCGTTCAGCTGCCGCCGCTACGAAGGCGGCGATGCCCTGGGATCCAACAAGGTCCTGAACAGCCCGCATTGTCGAAGCCGGGATGAGCACCGGTCGCGGTTCGGGGTGCTCAGCCGGCGGATCGGGTGCGGTGAGGTGCTTCTGCAGATGTCGTACCGCCAACCGGCTCATGGCGCGGGCCAGTTCGGCATCCACGACCTGCTGGGCGAGTGGGCGCAGGCGGCGCACCATCGACGCCGCTTCCGCCGCGTCCGTGTCGGTTCGCCTCCGATGGCCCGCGTAGCGGACGAAGACGTGCTCGGTGGTGAACTCCAGGAAACGGGAGGCTATGTGCTCGACCTGCTGCCGGAGTTCCCCCAGATGGCCGGAGATTGCGGACAGGGGAACTCCGGCAGCGTGCAACTCCACTGCCACGGAAAGCTCTTGAGGACTTGGAACCAGGAATTCGTCGACGCTTCCCGGCGCGGGCTCGAGTACGCCGAGAGCGACTGCGTCCGCCACCGCGTCGGCGAACCCGTCCGCCATCGCGCCTTCGGCCTGCGCGCCTCCCGGCGTCCCGCCGAGCCTCGCCTCCAGCTCCGCCCGCGTGATCCGGCCGGCCTCCTCGTCCGACCACGGGCCCTGCACCTCGGCGACCAGGCCGAGCACTCCGCCGAGCCCGCGTCCGGTGTCCCAGGCGTCGAGCAGCTCCCTGATGCTGGTCAGGGTGTAGCCGCGGTCCAGCAGGCCGGCGATCTGCCTGAGGCGGGTCAGGTGTATCTCCCCGTAGACGTTGGCCCGCCCGCGCCGCTCCGGTGCCGGCAGCAGACCGCGGTCCTGGTAGGCGCGGATCGTACGGACGGTCGCACCGCTCGCCTGCGCCAGGTCCTCGATCCGGTACTCCGGGGCGGCCGGGCCCCTGTCGCCCGGAACGCTCGCCGGAGCGCGCCGGCCCTGCGCTCCTGACGGTCGGGGCCCGCTCACAGCGGTGGCTTCAGCCGGGCGATCCCACGGAGCACTCCGGGGCTGATCCGCGACAGCAGCCGGGAGCCGCGGGCCTCGGGCGTCACCGGCACGACGGCGCGGTTGTGCACCACGGCCCCGAGAATCGCGTCGGCGACCTTCTCCGGCGGGTAGTTGCGGAGCGCGTACAGGCGGCCGGTGCGCTTCCGGAGGCGGCTCTCCTCAGCCGCATCCGCTCCGGCGAAGCGTGCCGTCCCCGTGATGCCGGTGTTGACGATGCCCGGGCATATCGCACTGACACCGATCGACTGTTCGGCCAGCTCCGCACGGAGGCATTCGCTGAGCATCAGGACGGCGGCCTTCGAGGTGCTGTACGCGGGCAGCGCCCTCGACGGCTGGTAGGCGGCTGCCGAGGCGATGTTGACGATGTGGCCGCCCTGGCCGCGGGCTGCCATCTGCTTGCCGAAGATCCGGCAGCCGTGGATGACACCCCACAGATTGACGTCGAGGACGTTCCGCCAGTCCTGGCTCGTGGTCTCCAGGAATGAGCCGGACAGTCCGATCCCGGCGTTGTTCACCAGGACGTCGACAACTCCGTACTCCGCCGCGACCTTCTCTGCGAGCTTCTCCATCGCCTGCTCGTCGCCGACGTCCACCACCTCGCTCCACGCGTCCGGCGCACCGGCCCGGAGGGCCTCCTGTGCCGTCCGGGCTGCCCCCTCCGGGTCCCGGTCCACGACCACCACGCGTGCGCCCGCTGCCGCGAACGCGAGGGCGGTGGCCCGGCCGATGCCGCCGGCCGCGCCCGTCACCAGGACCAACTGCCCGCCGAACCGGTCGGCGTGGGCCCCGGTCGCCGCCGTCTCCGGCAAGGACGGGCCACCTTCGTCGGCCGCCTCACCGGCCGTGACGAAGTCGCTGATCCAGGAGGACAGCAGATCCGGCCTGGTACGCGGGACCCAGTGCTTGGCAGGAAGGGAGCGCCGCACCAACCGGGGCGCCCAGGAGTCGAGTTCGTCGTAGAGCGTCGCCGAGAGGAAGATGTCACCGGTCGGGGTGATCAGCTGGACCGGCACATGGGCGAACGCGTCGGTGCGGGGTCGGCGCAGGCGGGCCCGGACGTTGTCGCGGTAGAGCCAGGCCCCGTGTGCCGCGTCGTTCGGAAGCGAGGACGTCGGATAGCCGTCCGCGGGCACCTTCTCCATCCGCTGCAGAATGCGCGGCCACTGCTTGCCGAGCGTCCCGCGCCAGGCGAGCTCGGGCAGGACGGGTGTGTGCAGGGCATACACGTACCAGGACTTTGCGCCCTGGCCGAGCAACTGGCCGAGACGGCGTGGAGTGGGGCGGGACACCCGCTGCTTGATCCAGTGCCCGAAGTGGTCCAGGGACGGGCCCGACATCGAGGTGAACGAGGCGATCCGGCCCTTGGTCCGCTCGACCGTGGCGAACTCCCAGGCCTGGACCGAACCCCAGTCGTGGCCGACCACGTGCACCGGCCGGTCCGGGCTCACCGCGTCCACGACGGCCAGGAAGTCGTCCGTGAGCTTCTCCAGCGTGAAGCCGCCGCGCAGAGGTCTGGGCGCCGTCGACCGGCCATGCCCCCGCACGTCGTACAGCACGACGTGCCAGTGCCCGGCCAGCCGCAGCGCGACCTGCGACCAGACCTCCTTGCTGTCCGGATAGCCGTGCACCAGGACGATCGTCGGCCGTGTCGGGTCGCCCAACTCGACGACACACAGCTCGACTCCGCCCGTACGAACCCAGCGCTCGCGCGCGCCTTGCAGATTCACGCAGCCCCCTTGGCCTGTGCGGTGTCGCGGTACGTGCCCGTAACGTGACACTGATGAATGTGACAATCCCTGGCGGCTGCGTCAAGGGGTGCGCCGGGCCTGTGGACAACGGTATGTGGACAACTCGGCGCCGACGCGGACGCCGTACGGGGCGGGCACGGTGTGAGGGCGGCCCGGGCAGGCGCCGGGGCAGTGTGTCCGGGCTTGGGCGGGTGCGCGGCTCCCGGCTCCTTCCTTGTGGGGTCCCCCCTACGGGTCCGTACGCCTGGAGTCGGACGCGGATACCACCGTCAGGTCTGACGACTCCTGTGGTGCGCGCCACTACCTTCGAAGACGTGACTGTGATCGCGACCGAAAGCCTGAGCAAGCGGTTCCCCCGGGTGACCGCTCTTGACCGGCTCTCCTTGGACATCGGACCGGGTGTAACCGGCCTGGTGGGCGCCAACGGAGCCGGCAAGTCCACATTGATCAAGATCCTGCTGGGTCTGTCCCCCGCCACCGAGGGCCGGGCCGCGGTGCTCGGGCTCGACGTCGCCACCAGTGGCGCCGCGATCCGGGAACGGGTCGGGTACATGCCCGAGCACGACTGCCTGCCCCCTGATGTCTCGGCGACCGAGTTCGTCGTACACATGGCGCGGATGTCCGGACTGCCGCCGACGGCAGCGCGCGAGCGCACCGCCGACACGCTGCGCCACGTCGGTCTGTACGAGGAGCGCTACCGCCCCATCGGCGGCTACTCGACCGGCATGAAGCAGCGGGTGAAGCTGGCACAGGCGCTGGTCCACGACCCCCAGCTGGTCCTCCTCGACGAGCCGACCAACGGTCTGGACCCCGTCGGCCGTGACGAGATGCTCGGTCTGATCCGCCGCGTCCACACCGACTTCGGCATCTCGGTGCTGGTCACCTCGCACCTCCTGGGTGAGCTCGAGCGCACCTGCGACCACGTCGTCGTCATCGACGGCGGGGCTCTGCTGCGTTCGAGCTCCACCAGCGACTTCACCCAGATCACGACGACCCTGGCGGTCGAAGTCACCGACAGCGACGACCACCCGGACGGCACCGACGCCCTGCGCCGGAGCCTCACCGGAGCCGGGGTCAAACTCATCGGCCTGGACGGTCTCGACTCGGAGGGGCTGCCCGGCGCGGGCCACATCCTCCTGGTCGAGGCGACGGGCGAGGAGACGTACGACCTGGTCCGCGACAGCGTCGCCGGACTCGGACTCGGCCTCATCCGGATGGAACAGCGCCGGCACCACATCGCCGAGGTCTTCCGTACCGAAGAGGCACCGCAGGCCGTACCCGCGACCGCCGGAGCCGTACAGCAGAAGGGGAGTGGTCGTGATGAGCACTGAGACCGGGACCGTGACCGGGAACGACACCTCCCGGATCCACAACATCGGGTACCGCTCCTACGACGGTGTCCGACTGGGCCGGGCCTACGCCCGCCGTTCGCTCTACTCCCAGTCCCTGCGGGGCTCCTTCGGACTGGGACGTTCGGCCAAGTCCAAGGTGCTGCCGATGCTGCTGTGCGGGGTGATGTGCCTGGTGGCGCTGATCATCGTCGCGGTCGCCATCGCCACGCCGAACATGACGAAACTTCCCATCAAGTACACGGCGTTCGCGATCTACCTGCAGGCGGTGATCGGTCTCTTCATCGCCTCGCAGGCACCGCAGTCCGTGTCGAGGGACCTTCGCTTCAAGAGTGTTCCGCTGTACTTCTCGCGGCCGATCGAGCGCGTCGACTACGTGGTCGCCAAGTTCGCGGCCATGGCTTCGGCCCTCCTCATCCTCACCGGCCTGCCGCTCGTCATCCTCTACGTGGGCGCACTGCTCGCGAAGTTCGACTTCGCCGACCAGACCGCCGGGTTCGGGCAGGGTCTGGTCTCGGTGGCGCTGCTGTCCGTGCTGTTCGCCGGCATCGGACTGGTGGTGGCCGCCCTGACGCCGCGCCGCGGGTTCGGTGTCGCCGCTGTGATCGCCGTACTGACCATCACCTACGGCGCGGTCTCCACGGTCCAGGCGATCGCCTGGTCGACGGACTCCATGGGAGCCATCACCTGGCTGGGCCTCTTCTCCCCGATCACGCTGATCGACGGGGTGCAGACCGCGTACCTGGGTGCCACCACCAACTTCCCCGGCGGAGTGGGCCCGGGCGCCGGTGCCGGGGTGGCCTATCTGCTCGTTGTACTCGCGCTCGTCGCCGGCTCGTACGCCGTACTGATGCGCCGCTACCGGAGGGTCGGGCTGTGACCACCATCGAGATCGACCACACGTCGCGCTGGTTCGGGAACGTGGTCGCCGTCAACGACGTGAGCATGACCGTGGGGCCCGGTGTCACCGGGCTGTTGGGCCCCAACGGCGCCGGCAAGTCCACGCTGATCAACATGATGGCCGGGTTCCTCGCTCCGTCGACGGGCAAGGTCACGCTCGACGGCAAGACCATCTGGCGAAACGAGGCGGTCTACAAGGCGATCGGTATCGTCCCGGAGCGGGAAGGCATGTACGACTTCCTGACCGGCCGGGAGTTCGTCGTCGCCAACTCCGAGCTGCACGGCCTCGGCGACGCGGAGGCTCGCAAGGCGCTGGCCACGGTCGAGATGGAGTACGCGCAGGACCGCAAGATCTCGACGTACAGCAAGGGCATGCGCCAGCGCGTGAAGATGGCGTCCGCCCTGGTCCACGAGCCCTCGGTGCTGCTCCTCGACGAGCCGTTCAACGGCATGGACCCGCGTCAGCGCATGCAACTGATGGAGCTGCTGCGGCGGATGGGGGCGGAGGGGCGCACGGTCCTCTTCTCGTCCCACATCCTCGAGGAGGTCGAGCAGCTCGCCTCGCACATCGAGGTCATCGTGGCGGGGCGGCATGCCGCGTCGGGTGACTTCCGGAAGATCCGCCGGCTGATGACGGACCGGCCGCACCGCTATCTCGTGCGGTCCAGCGACGACCGGGCACTGGCTGCCGCGCTCATCGCCGACCCTTCGACCGCAGGGATCGAGATCGACCTGAGCGAGCAGGCCCTGCGTATCCAGGCCGTCGACTTCGGGCGCTTCACCACGCTGCTGCCGAAGGTGGCACGCGAACAGGGCATCCGGCTGCTGACCGTTTCGCCGTCCGACGAGTCCCTCGAATCGGTCTTTTCCTATCTCGTAGCGGCCTGAGTAGTGGCCTGAAAGGAGCTGTGAAGCGTCATGTACGACCCCACAGTCGCCCGGCTCACCTACCGGGCCCTGCTCGGCCGGCGCCGGGCCGCCATCCTGTTCATCCTGCCCGTACTGCTGGTGGCCATCGCCGTGGCGGTACGGGCGTTCGCCGGGGCCGATGACGACGTCGCCTCCGGTGTGCTCGGTGGTTTCGCCATCGCCACGATGGTGCCGCTGATCGGCGTCATCGCGGGGACCGGAGCCATCGGACCGGAGATCGACGACGGTTCGATCGTCTATCTGCTGGCCAAGCCGGTGAAGCGGCCCACGATCATCTTCACCAAGCTGATCGTCGCCATCGCCGTGACGATGCTCTTCTCCGCGCTGCCGACCTTCGTCGCGGGCATGATCCTCAACGGCAACGGCGGGCAGATCGCCGTGGCGTACACGATCGCGGCGCTGGTCGCCTCGATCGCCTACAGCGCGCTGTTCCTGCTCCTCGGCACGGTCAGCAGGCATGCGGTGGTCTTCGGCCTGGTGTACGCGCTGGTCTGGGAAGCCCTCTTCGGCAGCCTGGTGCCGGGGGCCAGGACGCTCAGCGTGCAGCAGTGGTCCCTCTCGGTCGCCGAGAAGGTCGCCGGGGACGGCCTGGTGACCTCGGATGTCGGCCTGCCGCTGGCAACGGTTCTGCTGGCGGGCGTCACGATCGTGGCCACGTGGTACGCGGGCCAGAAGCTGCGGGCGCTGAAGCTCGCCGGCGAGGAGTGAGACCGCTCCCACCCGTCTGCTGTGCCGTGCAACCCCCGCCCGATGGGCGGGGGTTGTCCTATGAGCGGACAGTGGGGCGCGTAACTGTACGGTTATCGGCTCGTTGACCCGGGTGCGTGGAGGCAACTGGAATCTGTGGCGTCGAGCTTTCGTGAAATCGGGGAATGCCGGCATCGGTGGGGCTGTGCCCCGCGACACCGGTCATCGAGTGAGTGGCAACCGTGAGCGTCCTCCGCCCTCGCAGCCCGGGGACAGGGCCGTCCATCGCCGTTTCCACGCACGAAAGGCATGCCCATGCCCACGGAAGTAGCCCTGCTCGAATCGCACGCTCTGCGTGTGGAGCAGATGGGGCGCGTCGACGCCCTCGACAAGGTCAAGAGCCTTGTCATGCTCCCTGACGGGATTCACGTTCGCACAGACGACGTGGCTCGATACTTCGAAGTATCCACAGCCTCGGTCAGAAGGCTGACCGACCGGCATCAGCAGGAGCTGGCCGACAACGGCATGAGAGTTCTACGGGGCGATGACCTGCGCTCCTTCCATGGCGACATGCTGTCGCTATGGGAGGGGGAGGTGCCGGAAAGTTATCCACAGGCCGCCACTCAGCTGCGCCTCTACACCCGCAGGACCGTGCTCAACGTCGCCATGCTTCTTCGCGACAGCGACATCGCCCGCTGCGTCCGGACCTATCTGCTCGACGCCGAGGAGGATCTCCGGGCGTCCATCGCCTCGCTCGATCAGCGGGTCACCCGTGTCGAGGGGTGCCTCGTGGGCGTCGGCAGCGCACTTCAGGAACTCGGTCCCGTACTGGGCAGGATGTCGCACCGGCTCGATGTCCTCGACCGGAAGCTGGACGTGACCCACCAGGTCGTCGGGGCCATCAGCCTCCGGCTCACCGATGTCTCCCAGGACATCGTCCGCATGGACGCCCGCATGGACGACTTCGCCCGGCACCTCAAGGACCTGAGCCGCCGCGGCTGACGTCCGGACCGGGGAGGGCGCCGCCGGGGGCCGCGGGAAAACGAGTGGCCCCCGGCGGCCGCCCTCGGGCACAGTGAGGGGGACGGCGCACGCGAACAGGGCGCCCAAGAAGACCGGGAGAGGAGCGCGGCGATGACCGAGAGTCCGAGTCCGTCGAGTTCCCAGCAGGGTGGCCCGCAGCCGGTACCGCAGTAGCTGACCGCATCAGCTGCTCGTGAACCGCTGAGCCAGGGCCCCCGGGGTGGCTTTCCCTGCGCATCGCGCGGCCACCCTCCCGGAGGATTGGCCGAGTGGTAAGGCAGCGGCTTGCTAAGCCGTCGTCGGGGGCGTGCCCCCGCGCGCGTTCGATCCGCGCATCCTCCGCCACCGATGAGCAGCAGAACCGGCGCCGCCGCAGAACCCCTACGGGCGCGTAGCCGTCCTGAGCAGTTCCTCCAGCACCACCGCGATGCCGTCGTGCTCGTTCGACGCCGTGATCTCGTGCGCCACTGCCTTGAGATCGTCGTGCGCGTTGGCCATGGCCACACCGTGCTGTGCCCAGCCGAACATGGGGATGTCGTTCGGCATGTCACCGAAGGCCAGCGTGTCCGCGGCCTTCAGCCCCAGCCGTCGGGCGGCCAGCGAGAGACCGGTCGCCTTGCTGAGGCCGAGGGGCAGGATCTCCACGACACCCGGGCCGGCCATGACGATGTCCACCAAGCTGCCGACGGCGCCGCGCGCGGCCTTGGCCAGGGCGTCGTCGCCGAGTTCAGGGTGCTGGATGTAGACCTTGTTCAGGGGGGCGGTCCACATCTCGGCCGCGTCGTCCACGAACAGGGCGGGGAGCGGCCCTTCCTGTACCCGGTAGCCGGGTCCGACCAGCACCTCGCCGTCGAGTCCGTCACGGCTCGCCGCCAGCGCGAGCGGGCCGACCTCCGCCTCGATCTTGGACAGGGCGATACCCGCGAGCTGGCGGTCCAGGGTCAGGGAGGTCAGCAGCTTGTGCTCGCCCGCGTGGTAGACCTGCGCGCCCTGGCCGCAGACCGCGAGACCGTCGTAGCCCAGGTCGTCCAGGATGTGCCGGGTCCAGGGGACCGCGCGTCCGGTGACGATGATGTGGGCCGCGCCGGCCGCGGTAGCCGCGGCCAGCGCCTCACGTGTGCGCTCGGAGACCGTGTCGTCGTCACGCAGCAGCGTGCCGTCGAGATCGGTGGCGACGAGCTTGTAGGGGAAGCTCACTTGGAGACCGGCTCCAGAACCTCGCGCCCGCCCAGATACGGACGGAGCACCTCCGGAACCCGTACGGAACCGTCCGCCAGCTGGTGGTTCTCCAGGATGGCCACGATCGTGCGCGGTACTGCGCAGAGCGTGCCGTTCAGAGTGGCCAGCGGCTGGACCTTCTTCCCGTCGCGCATGCGGACGGAGAGGCGGCGGGCCTGGAAGCCGTTGCAGTTCGACGCGGAGGTCAGCTCGCGGTACTTGCCCTGGGTCGGGATCCAGGCCTCGCAGTCGAACTTCCGGGAGGCCGAGGCGCCCAGGTCGCCGGTGGCGACGTCGATCACCTGGAAGGGCAGCTCGAGGCCGGTGAGCCACTGCTTCTCCCAGTCCAGGAGCCTGCGGTGCTCGGCTTCGGCGTCCTCCGGGTCGACGTACGAGAACATCTCGACCTTGTCGAACTGATGGACGCGGAAGATGCCCCGGGTGTCCTTGCCGTACGTACCGGCCTCACGGCGGAAGCAGGGCGAGAAGCCCGCGTACCGCAGGGGCAGCTTGTCGGCGTCGATGATCTCGTCCATGTGGTACGCCGCGAGCGGGACCTCGGAGGTGCCGACCAGGTAGAAGTCGTCCTTCTCCAGGTGGTACACGTTCTCCGCGGCCTGGCCGAGGAAGCCGGTGCCCTCCATCGCGCGCGGCCGGACCAGCGCGGGGGTCAGCATCGGGATGAAGCCGGCCTCGGTGGCCTGTGCGATCGCCGCGTTGACCAGAGCGAGTTCGAGCAGCGCGCCGACCCCGGTCAGGTAGTAGAAGCGCGAGCCCGAGACCTTGGCGCCGCGCTCCATGTCGATGGCGCCGAGCGACTCGCCGAGCTCCAGGTGGTCCTTGGGCTCGAAGCCCTCCGCACCGAAGTCACGGATCGTGCCGTGCGTCTCCAGGACGACGAAGTCCTCCTCGCCGCCCACCGGCACGTCCTCGTGGACGATGTTGCCGAGCAGGAGCAGCAGCCGCTTGGCCTCGGCGTCGGCCTCGTCCTGCGCGGCGTCGGCCGCCCTGACCTCGGCCTTCAGCTGATCGGCCTTCTTGAGGAGCTCGGTGCGCTCCTCGGGTGTTGCCTTGGGGATCAGCTTCCCGAGCGACTTCTGCTCGGAACGGAGTTCGTCGAAGCGGACGCCGGACGACCTGCGCAGCTCGTCGGCGGAGAGCAGGGCGTCGACGAGCGCGACGTCCTCTCCACGGGCGCGCTGGGAGGCGCGAACACGGTCGGGGTCCTCACGGAGCAGGCGAAGGTCAATCACCCCCCAAGGCTACCGGTGCGGGGATCCGCAGCTCGAACCGATATCGACGAGCGTGTCAGTTTGCCCGAATTGCCGGGATTGGTAATCCTGGCGGAGAATCATCGGGGCTGGTGACGGGCATTCGGCAGGAAACGCGGAGCGGGCTGCGGGGGTGGTCGCCAATGTCATCGATGTCGTCAATGTCGCCAACAAAGGGGTCCGATTGCTCCGAAAGCGGAGCAAGTGCCTTCACGCTCTGACGCATCGCCGGTGCTTCGGGAGGGAGTTGAGGGGGTGTGGCTCCGAGTCTTGTCCACAGGGGCGCGCCGGTTCATTTAGTTATCCACAGGCTGTGAAGAAGATCTGTGGACATCGGAAGAGATCGTTCCGAATGCCGCATGAGGGTGGACGGATTCCTTCCGAAACCTGGTTCGCGCACTCATTCGGGTGGGAATTGATCGCTCTGGGGAGTTGATCAATGGAATTGGGCTGACAGGGCCAGGACTGGGGCCCTGTGGGGGATCCGGGCTCGCTGGGGTGATTTGTCGACCATGTCGTGTTGCACTGTCGACTTGTCCCCAGGTTGCGGGGGAGCCTGTGGATAACTTTGTGGCGAGCATCAGATCCGAAAGTAGAACCGGCGGGCAACGTGCGACGGGTCCATACCCGCCCGCCCGTTCCCGCCCTGTCGGTCCGTGCCCCGTCCGTGGCCGGTCAGGCCCGGCCGTCCTGGCTGCGGGCGAGCCAGTCCGAGGCCTCGGTGAAGTCCCTGTCGGACGTGCCGGGCCGCAGGGCGCGCACTTCCTCCGGCGTCACTCCGGCTCGCGGGTACGAACCCAGGAACCGCACCTTCGGGCAGATCCGCTTCAGCCCCATCAGGGCCTCCCCGACCCGGCGGTCCGCGATGTGGCCTTCCGCGTCCACGGCGAAGCAGTAGTTCCCGATCCCCTCCCCCGTCGGCCGGGACTGGATCAGCATGAGGTTGACGCCCCGCACGGCGAACTCCTGGAGCAGTTCGAGCAGGGCGCCCGGGTGGTCGTCGCCGAGCCAGATGACGACAGACGTCTTGTCCGCCCCGGTCGGTGCCGACGGCCTGGCGGGCCTGCCCACGAGGACGAAGCGGGTCTGCGCGTTCTCCGCGTCGTGGATCTCCGTGACCAGCGGTTCCAGCCCGTAGGTCGACGCGGCGAACTCACCGGCGAAGGCGGCGTCGTAGCGCCCCTCCTGGACCAGCCGGGCACCGTCCGCGTTCGAGGCGGCCGACTCCCACACCGCGTTCGGCAGATGGGCCGCCATCCAGTTGCGTACCTGCGGCTGTGCGGCCGGGTGAGCGGTGACGGTCTTGATGTCCGACAGCTTGGTCCCGGGGCGCACCAGCAGCGCGAAGGTGATGGAGAGCAGCACCTCGCGGTAGATCATCAGCGGTGCGCCGCTGGTCAGCTCGTCCAGCGTCGCGGTGATCCCGCCCTCGACGGAGTTCTCGATGGGGACGAGTGCCGCCGCCGCCTCCCCGTTGCGTACCGCGTCCAGTGCCGCCGGTACGGAGAGCATGGGGGCGAGCTCACGGGTGGCGGCTTCCGGAAGGGTACGGAGGGCAACCTCGGTGAAGGTGCCTTCAGGGCCGAGATAGGCGTAGCGCGTGGCTGACATACGGTCACCCTAATGGGCCGTACGGGAGTGCCCGAGCGAAGTCACCCTTCCAGCAGACGCTGCCCCACGTACTCGCCGGGCGCGGTGCCACCCGGAACGGCGAAGACACCGCTGGCCTCGTGCCGGATGAACGGTGAGAGGGCGTCCCCGCGGTCGAGTTTGCGCTGTACCGGAACGAAGCCCCTGAACGGATCGGCCTGCCAGCAGACGAAGAGCAGCCCGGCGTCCGGAGTGCCGTCCGCGGCGATGCCGTCGTGGTACGAGAACGGGCGTCGCAGCATCGCGGCTCCGCCGTTCTTCTCGGGGGAGGAGATCCGGGCGTGGGCGTTGTCGGGAATCAGCAGCCTGCCGTCCCGGCCTGCCTTGTCCAGGTCCATCTCGGTGGACTCGGAGCCGCCGCTCAGGGGTGCGCCGTCCGCTTTGCGCCGCCCGATGACCCGTTCCTGCCGGTCGACGGTGAGCTTCTCCCAGTCGTCCAGGAGCATTCTGATCCGCCGTACGACGGCGTAGGAGCCACCTGCCATCCATGCGTAGGAAGAGGCGGAGGAAGCCGAGCCGTCCGAAGTACCCGAGGTGTCCGCGGCGTCTGCCGACGGGACGAAGATCCGCTTGTCGAAGTCGCTCTCCTCAGGCTTCGGGTTGCCTGTCCCGTCGATCTGGCCCATCAGGTTGCGGGCGGTCATCGGCCGGGCCGTCGCTCCAGGGGTGCGGTTGAAGCCGTTCATCTGCCAGCGGACCCGGGCCGTGGCGCCGGCCTCCTTCTGGAGGGCGCGCAGCGCGTGGAAGGCGACGAGCGCGTCATCGGCGCCGATCTGCACCCAGAGGTCACCGTTGGAGCGCTTGGCATCGAGGTTGTCGGAGGAGAACGGCGGCAGGGGGTCCAGGGCGGCCGGCCGACGGTCGACCAGGCCCGTGCGTTCGAAGAAGGTGCGGCCGAATCCGAAGGTGACCGTCAGGGAAGACGGTCCGGCGTCCAGGGCGATTCCCGTGTCGTGGCCGGTGCCGTCCCCGGCCGGCTTGCCGGCCATCAGCAGCTGCGCCACGGCCGACCAGCGGCGCATCAGGGCGGCGGCTTCCTTGCGGCCCGCGCCGGGCGCCAGGTCGAAGGCGATCAGATGCCCGCGGGCCTGCAGGGGAGTGGTGATCCCCGGTTGATGTTTCCCGTGAAACATCGCCTCGGTCGAGCCGATGGCGGTCAGCGGGGCCGGTTCGTCGCCGCTCGTCGCGGCGTACCCGCCCGCACCGCCGGCCGCGCCCAGCACGAGGCCGGTCGCTCCGGCCGCTCCCGCGCTGCCGATCAGCCGCCGACGGGAGATGCCGACGCCCTCGGCGATGCCGCCCGGTTCGGTCTTGTTGCTCTTTTTCCTGCTCACCCTGCTCAGCCGATCTTCACGTTCTTGTCGACGGTCGTCTGGTCGATGTCCGACGTACGCACGGTCACCGTGACCTTCCAGTCGCCCGCCATCGGGATCTGCACACCGCCGGCCGTCCAGTGGCCCGTGGTGAGGCGTTCGGGAACGACCGGCAGGGGACCGATGTCCTTGGACTCCAGAGTGAAGGCGAGCTTCACCTCGGGGACGTCCATGGGGCGGTCGCCCGGCCCGTCGACCCAGATGTGCACGTTGTTGGCGCCGGTCCCGCCGGGGGTGACGTCCAGCCGTACGGTCCCCTTGCCGTTCTGGCCGCCCGTGTCGAACGGCAGGCTCAGGTTGACCTGCCCGCCGGTCAGAGGCGCGGCCACCGCCGATGCGCTGCGGGCGGCCTCCTCCTCTGTGCGTCCGGGCTCGGTGGACGTCAGGATCGTCGTGACCGCGAGCAGCACGACGGCGATGGCCGTCTCCACCGTGACCGAGCGGCGCAGTCCGGAGCGGTCCGGATCGGCGTCCCGGGCGCGCTTCTCCTTCGTCGCTGTCAGAGCGGCTCGCTGCCTGGTGAGCTGGACGGCGCGCTCGGGGTCCACCTCCGCGGTGTCCCCGGCCGCGGGACCTTCCGTCTCGGCGTCGGCTTCGGAACTCCCCGCCTCGGCCGCAGGGTCTTCGGCACCGGCCGGCTCCTCGTCCCCGGCCAGCCGCCCCGTCCACCGCCGCGAGATCCACGCGACTCCGACGAGTACGGCAACCAGGGCCACCTTGATGAGCAGCAGCTGCCCGTACCGGGTGTCGGTCAGCGCGGACCACGAACCCAGCTGCCGCCAGGACTGGTAGAGCCCGGTCGCTGCGAGGACGAGCACGCTGCCGAAGGCCATGCGGGAGAACCGCCGTACCGCGCGGCTCGTGATGTCCGGTGTCCTGTACAGGGCGACCAGCAGTGCGGTGAGCCCGCCGAGCCAGGCGGCGACGGCGAGGAGGTGCAGCACGTCGACCGGCATGGCGATGCCCGGCTGGATACCGGTCGAGGCGTGCTCGGCCAGGGCCCACGTCCCCGCGATGCCTGCCGCGATGACCGCTCCGCCGATGGCGAGCCCGAAGGTGAGGTCCTGCTTCTCCTTCTCGTCCTCGCGCTTGGCGTAGGCCCCGAACAGGACGGCGACGAAGAGCGCGGAGGCGCCGAGGAGGAGCAGCCGGGAGACCAGCGCCGCCCCCGGTTTGGTGTCGAGCACGGCCTGCAGACCGTCGAGGTCGAAGGCGTCCGCGAGCTTGCCGGAGCCGGTGTAGGGGCTGCGCAGGAGCAGCATGGCGAGGGTGGCCGCGGTGAGTGTGACCCAGCCGCGCACGACGAGACGCTGCAGCGGCCGGGCTCCCGCGCCGCGCTGCCAGCAGGCGAGCACGAAGGCGGAGCCGCCGGCGAGGAGGATGAACCCGGCGTAGGCGGCGTAGCGCGCGATGCCGTAGAGCGTTCCGACGAGCCCGCCGCCGGCTTCGTCGGAGGGCAGCGCGACCGTGGTCTGCGACGGGGCGCCGATGGAGAAGGTGAAGGCGCCGGAGACAGGGTGGCTGTCCGCGGAGACGGCCTGCCAGGCCACGGTGTAGGTGCCGTCGGGCAGGCCGTTGTGGAGGGTGATCCCGTACTGCACGGTGCCGCTCTGCAGATCACGGGGGCTACCGGTGTCGGCCCGCTTCCCGCTCGGGTCGAGGACCCGGATCGAGTCCTCACCCATGGCGATCTGCTCGGAGAAGCTGAGCGTGACCTCCTTGGGGGCAGTGGCGACCACCGACCCGTCCTGCGGGTTGCTCCCCGTGAGGGCGGCGTGCGCGGACGCGGGACTCGCGCCGGCCAGCACCAGGCCGAACAGCAGGCTGATCAGCGCGGCGAGGAGCGCGACCGCGGCGAGCGGCCGTCGTATCGGGGAGAGCCCGAAGGGCGGGGCGGTGGCTGTCATGGGGCGTCAGTACCTCACTGCTTCTTCGGGTTGTAGGTGGTCTCCTTCACGGGAACGTCGACCTTGATGGGGTCGGCCGTCTCGAAGTGCAGTTCCAAGGAGACCGTTTCGCCCTGCTTGGGCCGCTGCTTGAGGTCCGTGAACATGATGTGGCTGCCACCGCGTTCGAGGTCGAGCTCGCCACCGGCGGGCACCTCGAACGAGGAGGCCATCCGCATGACCTGGTTCTTCGTCTCGTGGATGGTGACGTGGTCCGAGAGGGAGCTGCTCACCGAGGTGAGCCGGTCGGTACCGCCGCTGTTCTTCACGATGAGGAAGCCGGCCGCCATGTCGCCGACGGGCTGCGGCATGAAGGCGCCGGTCACCTTGAGGTCGGGCTTGCTGTCCGAGGAGCACCCCGTCAGTGCCAGGCCCGTGGTGAGGGCGAGCGCACCGACCAGAACCGTGCGGTGGTTCACGGCTTCTCCCCCTTGATGATCTTGGGGAGGTCCTTGGCGTAGTCGTCGGCCGTGGTGTCCTCGCCGTACAGCACGTACCCCTTGTCGGTCTTCGGGGAGAACGCGATGACCTGGGCCCCGTGCATCGAGACGACCGTGCCGTCCTTCTCCTTCTTCGGCGGGTCGATGCCGATGCCGATCTGCCGTGCTCCCGCCTGGATGGTCGGGAAGTCGCCGGTGAGACCGGTGAACGCGGGGTCCTGGGCCTTGAGCCAGCTGCCCAGGGACGCCGGGGTGTCCCGTTCGGGATCCGTGGTGACGAAGACGACCTGGAGCGTGTCCCGGTCGGCCGCGGGCAGGGCCCTCTTGGCGAGCGCGATGTTGCTCATGGTCAGCGGGCAGACGTCCGGGCAGTTGGTGTAGCCGAAGTAGATGAGTGTCGGCTTGCCCTTGGTCCGCTCACGGAGGTCGTACGTCTTGCCGTGCGTATCGGTGAGGACGAGGTCGGGCTTGGTGAACGGCTGGTCGAGCACCGTCGCAGCCTTCGTGTCGGACTCGACGGAGACGTCGGCGACGGACTTGTCCGCCGATGCGTCGCCACTGCCGCAGGCCGAGAGGGTCAGTGCGGCCACGGCGGCGAACGCCGCGGCCAGCACTGTCTTCTTGTTGCGCATGGAGAGCTGTTTCCTGGTCTGTGGTGCGGGTGGGGCCGGTGGGTCAGGCGCTACGGCGACGGCCGGCGAGCACGCCGAACGCCACGCCCGCGATACCGATGACGATGCCGACAACGCCCAGAACGCGTGCGGTGCTGTCGGAGGACGAGGAAGAGGCCGAGGACGCGGTCTTCGAGGACGCGGTGGTGTCCTTGGCCTTCGCGGCGCCCGCCTCGCTGCTCTTGTCGTCCGCGGCGGCACCGTGGGCGTCGGCCGAGGCAGCGGTCAGCTTGAGGACGGGCGCCGGGCTCTCGGGCTCGTCGCCACCCGCGGTGGGCTCCTCGATCCAGCGGACGACTTCCTTGTTGCTGTACGTCTGCAGGGCCTTGAAGACCAGCTGGTCGGCGTCCTCGGGGAGCTGCCCGACCGAGAGCGGGAACTGCTGGAAGTAGCCGGGCGCGATCCCGGTGCCGTCGGCGGTCCAGGTCACCTTGGAAACGGCCTCGTTGATCTTCTTGCCGTGTACGTCGAGCGGCTTGGCCAGCTTGCTCTTGGTGATCTCG
This sequence comes from Streptomyces sp. NPDC056452, assembly GCF_042796085.1. Taxonomy (NCBI): domain Bacteria; kingdom Bacillati; phylum Actinomycetota; class Actinomycetes; order Kitasatosporales; family Streptomycetaceae; genus Streptomyces; species Streptomyces sp. NPDC056452. The sequence continues at coordinate 2,122 of NZ_JBHTRI010000002.1, read as the reverse complement.
ATCTTCCAGCCGGGCAGTGCCTGCGCGCTGACGGAGGACAGCGGGTGGTCGGTCGGGAAGTTCACCTCGAGCTTGGTGGTGGAGGCGTTGTCGCGCTCGTTGGGGACCTTGAAGTTGATGGTGGCGTAGCCGCCCTTGGCGGCTTCGCCCTGCGGCTGCACGCTGACGTGCGCGGAGGCGGTACCGGCGAGCAGCAGGACAGTGGACGCGGCGACGCCGCCGGCAAGGGCGATGCGTGAAACGTTCATGGCAGAGATCACTCCACAGGCACAAGGAAAAGGTGGTCCGGCGCGCGGGTGCGCGACGGCATCGCGACAGCTCTACCCCGGGGTCCGGGATCCGGGATCCGGGAGGGGGATTCGGGGACCCGGGATCCGCGGACCAGGGTTCCGGCGAGGAGTCGCGTCAGGCTGCGCGTACGTATACGGGTGGAGGCCCGCGCCTGATCACCATGTGCTGCAGAGGGTCCCCGGTCGCGGGCGCCGGAGCGTCCGTGGCGGTACGGGGAAGGAGCGGCCCGGACGTGGGGCGCCCCGGAGGTCCCGCACGCAGTGTGCGTACGAGGGCCATGGCTGCCCGCAGGGCCCGCAGCCTTGCTCCGGCCGCGAGTTGCCGGCCGCCGTACGCCGAGAGCCTGGCCAGCCGGAAGAGTGCGACCTCGCCGCGCCGCAGGAGCCAGCCGGTGGCGAGTGCGGCGAGGAGATGCCCGAGGAACATGGGCAGACTCGGCAGGAGGCCCGACATCAGGGCGCCCGCGTCGGCCGCGCCGGCGGCGTCCGCGGCTGCCGCGCCGCCGGATGCGAGGTGGGTGTGCCCGTGCGTCACGGTCGCGGGGTCGATGCCCGCGGTGGTGACGATGCGATGGGCCTCACCGGCGCTCAGCTGCGCCGGCCCGGCACCGCAGACCAGCCCGGCGGCGAACCGGATCAGTGAGTCGTCCCCGGACGCCGTCGCGGGGCCGGGCGCGTGGCGGCCCAGTCCGAAGACGATGTGCAGGGCGATCTGTCCGGTCGCGAGTGCGGCGGTGATCGACGGGAGCGACCGCTCGCGCCCGGCGAGCAGTGCCGCGGCGGCGAAGACTCCGAGGAATCCGCCGAGGAGTGTCCACCCGGGCACGGCCGTGCCGGCGGCCAGCGTGTGTCCTGCCGCGGCCAGCACGACGCAGACCGCGGTGAACACCGCGGTCCTCAGGAGCCGCAGACCGGCTCCGGCGCGTGCGACAGGCATAGACATGGCCGGGACATCATCGCACTGCGTCCCCTGCTCCCGTACGGCAGGTCCGGAAGGTCGGCAACTGTCCGCATCGGGGGTGATCGGGGAGTGTTGCACCTGTTCAGGAGCGCTCGGTGGCGTCCGTGGTGCCGGGCATACACCGGTATACGGAACATTCGCATCCGCCGAATGAGCGCTGTCACAGCCGATCCGTGCTTACGAAGTGCTCTGCGCGGCAATACGTATCGGTATGTCGAGCCGCAGCCAGGAGGCTGGAGCATGAGCATGTGGTGGTCACTCCATTTGCGGCGCGAAGCTGCGAGCGTTCCGCTCGCCCGTCGTTTTCTGCTCGGCACCATGGAGACCGCGGGGGTGGATCCGGACATCTCCTACGACCTGTCGGTCGCGCTCAGCGAAGCCTGTGCGAACGCCGTGGAACACGGCGGCGACCTGGGAGACGCCGGAGACCTCGTCGGTCTCGGTCCTACAGGTGACGAGCAGCCCGGACGTGGTTCCGGCCAGTACCGGGTCACCGCCTATCTGGACGGCGAGAAATGCCGTATCGAAGTCGCCGACTCGGGGCCCGGGTTCCCCGCCCGGCGCCCGCTTCGCACCGCCGCGCAGCAGTCCGCCGGGTCTCCGGCGGATCCGCAGCCGTCCGCAGGGCATCCCCCGGCGGGTCACCCGTCGCCCGCGCGCGCAACGGGCGGGTACCCGGCGGGAACGCCGCCGGTCATGGCGGAGAGCGGCCGGGGGCTCGGCCTGATCGAGGAGCTCGCCGATCACGTCCACTTCGGCAACCGCCCGGGGCGTGGCGCGGTCGTGAGCTTCGACAAGGTCCTGAAATGGCGGGAGGGCGCGCTGCTCATGGTGTCCTGAGCAGGGGGCCCGCCCGGCGCACGCGGCGCGC